>JBIKQN010000051.1:0-7815 GCA_044349615.1 Phycisphaerales bacterium | reverse complement strand
TGGAAGTCGCAGGCAACGGATGGCGGGGACCACACAACCTGCGGCACCAACGAAGAGACCAGTAGCGAGTCCGATGGCAACAACGAATTCATCAATCTTGATGCCAAAGGTTCCCATAGAGAATTGAATGGCCACGCCATCGAGCAAGACAACAGCAAAGACCACGGCAATGAGCGCACCGGTCATGGACGCAATGAGACTTTCTTGTAGCAAACTAGTAACGACTGCCTTTCGGGTGAAGCCGAGCACTTGCAGCATGCCGATTTCGCGGACGCGGCTTGCAAATGCGGCATACATCGTGTTGAGTCCGCCTAGCAATGCTCCAAGTGCAACTAGCACGGCGCTGGCAAGAACCATGATTCGTACTGGTCGATAGAACGCACTTTGTGACGCGTAGTAAGCAGGTTCTGAGATGGCACTTAGTTCAAGATCAATACGCCGCTGTGCGAAATCCATTACATCCGCGGCGCTGGCATCCGGAGCCAAGGTGATGATGACTGCAGATATGGTTTCACGTTGCGTGAGTACGAGGACGTCACTCAGAGGCATCCATGTTTCACCGTCCATGACCGTGCCGGGGGCGTGAATCAGACCGACCACACGAAATGGGCGTGTGTCAACGATCACTTCCGGACCGCCACTGCCAGTATCGGTGAGCATGCTCGCGAGCGTCTTTGGATCAATCCCTGCAGCGCGCGCAGCGCTTGTCCCGAGTGCCACCTCATTGGCTCCGGGTTGCGGGGCACGCCCAGCAATGAGGCGAGCCTGCGGATGAACGATGAAAGCCGACGGCGTGATGCCGCGAACAAGGCCGATGTGATCAGCGGCATCGGTATCAGGGCGGTTTGCGCTGTCGCCGCTTCGAAGCATGACTAGCAGGGCGACGTTGATTTCCGGGCTTGCAAGTGGGCGACCATCAAATGTTGCAATGCCCTTGATGCTGGCTGCCACTACGCCCGCTGATGATTGGCTAATTTCACTTCGCTCAACGCTTTCTTCGCTTCCTGCACCAAGGAGCAGCACATTTCGTTCATGCCCACTAGCCCGAAGCGCGCTCGCCATTCCAACTGCAAACCCAGCTCCAGCCATAGAGAGAATTGCCACGAGCGCGGCGCCACCAACGGAAAGTATGAGGCGCGAAGGACTTCTGCCAAGGTTTCGTGCTGCGTATGAGATGGGTAGCAATGTGAGCATGGTGATCCTTAAGCGGCTCGGAATCCTTGGACTATTTCGCGGCGCGCTGCGGATATCGCTGGCACAACGCCAGCCACGGCACCAAGCGCAGTGGCAAGCAACACGCCAGCCAGTGTGGCCGCATTGCTAGCAACAACTTCAATCGAAACGCCTTCCATTGAGAAGTTCAGGTGCGTCAACGCAATCGCAGCATGTGCGCCAAGTGCGCCCAGCACGCCGCCAGCCGCTCCGAGCATGGATGCCTCCATCACAACCATCCACGCAATATCTGCACCAGTCCAGCCAAGCGTTTGCAAGATTGCATGGTCGCGGATTCGGTCGCGAACAGCCAGGGCGATGGCATTGGCAATCAGCGCAAAAACCGCTGCTAGGCTCGCCCAGCCGACAACGCTCGCAAAGCTCACTAAGACAATCACATCACGGGCAGCCCGGGCAACAAATGCTGATTCGGGCCGTGTGGTTGTTGGGTATTGATCATGTGCGAATGCCTCGTCTATGGCTGCCGCAACTTCTTCCAGTTTGGATGGGTCAATGACCTCAACGTTGAACTGCGTGACGATGCCGCCCGTCCCGCCTCGTTGCGCAGTTTCTTGCAGGAATCCAAGGTGTGCGTATGCAACATTGCGATCTTGTGCGTCTTCGCTTTCAAAGACTCCCGCTACCCAACTGCGGACCCCAGCTGCATCGAATCGATCTCCGGCGCGCAAGCGACGTCGATCGGCAAGGGCGGATCCGACAAGCACTGCATCGCTCCTTGTTTGCCAATCACTCACTGATCCCGAACGCAGCTGCGACTGCAAAATGTGCTCTTGCAGGTAGCCCTCGTCTGGAACTCCCCGGAATGTCACTACATCAAGCGATGCGCGGCAGTTGTTGACCACGATCTTGATAGGAACAGCTGCCTTTACACCTTTGATTCCCAGGATTGATCGTTCGTAACTCTGCGGAAGTTGGCTAGCAAATGGACAAAATCGATTCTTGCGATAGACCACAAGACGGGTTTCGGCCGCACCGGCATTGGTTGCTCGGCTGACACCGTCACGCATGCTTTCCACGAACGAGAATAGAAATGTAGCCACCGCTATGCCAGCAATAGTGAGGCTGGTGCGGAGTGGTCGCCGAACCAGATTCTTCCATGTGAATGGGATAGTGCGTAGTAGTGAGTTCATCAGTTGGCTCCCCGCATTGCGTGGTGTGCAGACTGCTCCATCATGGCGGCATCGATGATCTTGCCTTTTTCCAGGTGCACGATGCGTCCAGCACGTGCAGCCGTTGATGGGTCATGGGTGACCATCACGATTGTCTGACGGCGTTCTTTGTTCAGCCGAACCAATAGGTCCATGACCTGCATGGCACTGGTACGGTCAAGATCGCCGGTGGGCTCGTCAGCAAGGATGAGCGTTGGGCGCGTGACGATTGCGCGGGCAATTGCAACACGTTGCTCTTGTCCGCCGGACAGTTGTCGCGGATAGTGCAGATAGCGGTCGGCTAGGCCAACCAGTTCGAGCGCCTCAGTGACTCGCTCATGGCGCTCCTTGCCAGAGAGTGCGTGAAGTAACAGCGGCATTTCCACATTCTCATATGCGGTCAGTACTGGTACGAGGTTGTAGAGTTGGAAGATGTAGCCAACATTGGCACTCCGCCATGCTGCCAGTGCATTGCGTGTCAGCGTTCCAATGTCTTGGCCGCCGATCGAAATCATTCCGCCAGTGGGTCGGTCAATTCCGGCAAGCAGATTGAGGAGCGTGGTCTTTCCACTGCCAGATGGACCCATGAGCGCAACAAAGCTGCCGCCATCAATATCGAGGTCAACATCTTGCAGGGTGTGAATAGTCTCCTCGCCGCGGCGGTAGTCCTTGCGCAGATTTCTGCATTCAATCGTGCTCATGCTGGTCTCCTTCTGAAGTGATTGCTTCGCGCCAAGATTCTGTGATGCGGACCCGGGTTCCTGGCTTTGGTGCTGACAATGGATTGCGGACTGCCATATCGCCAGCGCGCAGTCCACTGGCTACTGGGCGCCAACCGCGTTCGGCAGTTCCGATTGTTCCAAGAGTGCGCCGTTCGATAGTGCCGCGGCCATCATCAAGGCCGGCGATCAGGAGAACTGTCGGTGGCGTTGAACTGGTATCCACGCAATCCTCCCTGATCCAGAAACTGCCATGGTCGGCGGTATCTGTGCCGTTCGAACTGGCGGTGCTGCTAGCCGTATCTGTGCTATTTATTGAGCCGCCGCTGCCGCCCACCTGTGGGAAAAGCTTCACGCGCGCCAACATTTCTGGCTTCAGAGCCGCAGCCGGATCAAGGATGCGAACCTTGGCTTGCACCGTGTTTTTTGCGATATCCGCTTGGTGAACAACACGAATCACTTCGGCACCGAAGGTTCGATTTGGAAGGACATCAACAGTGACTTCGGCGCGGTCGCCAATGGCCACACGTCCAGCATCTGCAAGCGGCACATCGGCGCGTACTTGCAGTTGCGAAGGGTCATAGAGTTCGATGAGCGGCTTTCCGTCTTGCATTCCACCACCGATCATTCCAGGCACTGCAAGGCGCTGCATGACAACGCCTGCAATCGGGGCGCGCACCTTGGTTCGCTCCAAGATGAGTGCGCGCATGGCTAACTCCGCAGTGGCTCCGTCCTCGGCAGCGCGCATGGCATCAATGCGAATGTTGAGTCGAGAAACTTCACCAGCACTTGCAGCACCGCTCTCAACAAGGCGTGACTTTCTTGAAAGTTCGTCTTCCATTTCGCGTCGCTTGGCCCGCACTTCGGCTAGGGCTGCTTCAGCCAAGAGAACACCGATACGCTGTTCCTCATCATTCAACTCAACTAGCACCTGACCAGCCGATACGCGCTCGCCTTCAAGCACAAGAACGGTGCGCACGACACCGGGCGTGAGTGCAGGCACCATGACTGGAAATGGAGATGGTTCGATCCACCCAGGCGCTTGTACGGGAGGCCCTTCGCGTCTGACAGTAGCCACCGCTGGAGTTGCCGCGTTGTCTGCACTGGTTTCGCCCATGGACATGGCGCGCCAAGAGACTGGAACAACATCAATCGAGGGGACTGGCAGAAAGGATCGCCATCCTGTCCATAGGAGTACGGCTACTGATGCAGCAAACAGCCCAATCGGCAGGACGAACCGCGTGAATGTGCGACGTGGCGGGTGTGGGATGTTGCTTGTCATTCCATGGTCTCCAATGCAGTGAAGTCAAAGTCGGGAGCGCCACTGCTTGATGCCATGCCGGAAGCGGCTGGCATGCCGCTTAGGCCCATGGCTGGGAGTCGTGTCCCGGCAAGCGCGCGTTCAAGACCGAGAACGGCGATAGCGCGATCGCGTTCAGCGCGTGCTATCTGGATGCGCACATGATTCTCCTGGTGCTCACTCCGCCACAATTCAACAGCGGGTCGCTCGCCTGCAGATACGCCAGTTGCAAGAATTTCCTTGTTGGCTACAAAGCTGCGGAGTGTTCCTTCGCGCAGCGTGACCGTGTGATGTTCGGCTGTTGCGATGGCAGTGAGTGCGCGCCGGGTATCAATCACCGCGCGTTGCCAAATGCGATCTTCATCGATTCTGGCAATCTCCAGTTCGGCAATGGCTGCATCAAGCCTGAAATTGCCTTGGTTAAACACTGGAATGACGGATTCCACGTTGAACATGATGGCTTGATCACCTTCCATGTCCTTCTCCCATCCGCCACCGAGCATGAGGGATGGCCAGCGATTGGCCATGGCAAGCGATACCCGTGACTCCAGTCCATCAATGCGTGCAGCAGCAGCGCGAAGGTCGAGGCGTTGGCCGCGCACGAGTTCTTTGAGTGCGGATTCGTCATCCGGTTGCGGCGGTGGTTCGATACCGCATGCCTGACGCGCGGTAACGGCAGTGCTGTCAGTGACGGTCCACTCAATGCCGTGATCACCACGGCCGATGGCCTCTAGAAGGCGCGTCTTTGCAGTGACGAGTGCCATCTGGGCTTCCATGACGCGGTTCATCGCTTCGGCTGCGTTCATACGCGCTTGGTTGACTGCAGCACGGCGTCCTTCACCAGACTGGAAGCTTGCCTCCTCTGCGCCGAGAACACGAGCAGCAACCTCGGAATCCCGCTGTGCAAGTTCGGCAATCTCAATGGCAGATGCGGTTTCGATGTAAGCACTGCGCACCTCGACGACGGTGGCAACCAATGTGGCTGCTGATTCAAAGATCAGGGCGCGAAGCTGGGAGGTTGTATCGCCAACGATTGCGTCACGCTTCCACAGCCAATCCACTTGCTGACCAAGCATTGCCAAGACCGGGATGGTGCCCATGCTGAGCGGTGCACCAACCGCCATGCTCAGCGTTGGATTTGGCGGCAATTGCGAATCTCGCATGATGGCTCGCCGTCGGTCAAGTTCGGTAAAGATTCGGCGCAGTTGTCGGTTGTTCACGAGTGCGCAGCGAACGGCAGTGTCTGCGCTCAGTGGGGCGCGGCCGTCCCATGCATCGCTTGGTGCTGCCCATGGCGAATCCAGCGCGTCATCGATCGTGCCATCGGCTTGGCCAACCCGTGCATCAAGTGCTGGGGCAGTTTCAGAGACCGTTGGTCCGCTGCTGGTGCTGCACGCAGCGAGCAGCATCAAGCAGCAGATGCTGCCAACTGGGCGGGTGAGAAATGTCGTGGGGTGATGGCGAGCGATGTCAGGAACATCAGTGCTAGCCATGCGAATGGTGCGATTCATGATCTGCTCCGTGCGGGAATGCCACAGCAGCACGGCGCGCGCCGTGCTTGAGTGATCCGCACTCTCAGATCAACAGTAAGGAATGGAGCGCAAGTGCTTCGCGCCCAGATGGGGCACGTGGCGGGCCTGTGTCATAACTGACACTTGGCGAGGTTCGTGGGGCTAATGGCACGCTCAGCGCTATGGCGCGAACAGCAACCCCAACAAAGTCAATTGATCCGATTGCATCATGGTCGATCGAGATGGACGATGATGACAGTACGCGTTCCTTGCAACTGATGCAGCAGACTTTATGGGGCTTGGCTGGCTTGCCGGAGCAAGTGGCCTTGTCTGATGTGCTCGATTCAAGGGCTTCGTCATTGCCATCACAGCAACTAGCATGACGGAGCGCAGGTGTTTCGCCGCTCTGAGGGCTTGATTCCTGCTGTGTAACAGCCATAACCACACTAGCTGCTGCACGTACTTGGCAGCAGCAGAATGGCATCCACAGGGCCATCAGGGTGATAAGGAGTTGGCGCAGAGCGTGGTTCATCCGGTGCTTGACTGTATCACCGAATAGGGGTTTAGGTTCATTTATGTTGGCAATTTGCAGCAGAAGCGGTTGGGTCGCAGGTTATGAAGGCGTCAGTACTCGCGAGCCGCCCATGATCTGCGCAATCCTTCGAAACCCTACCGCAAACATCCGGTAAGGTGATGCAATGATTATGCCTCTCATCCTTCGATCCGCGGTGTTTGTTGGCCTTTCCGGACTGCTTGTGTCGCCAATGGTGGCGATGGTTGATCCGCCTGCACCAACACAGGCCGCAAGTGCCGGGGGTGCTGTGGTGCCAGTGGTGGCGCCCGCAGCGGGAGCCTCGTCTGCGGCAGCCCCAACGGTGCCCCCTGCACCCAAGACGGCAACGGTTGAGCGGGGGACGCTCGAACTAATCATTGAACGACCCGGGCGCGTGGAATCCGCACGGAGTGATGAAGTGCGTCTTGAACTCGAAGCGTTTAGTGGTCCGGTGACCGTCAAGGACATCGTTCGGCGCAGTGGTGCAGTGAAGGCCGGCGATGCGCTCGTGACGCTCGAAGGAAAAGAGTTTGACAAAGGTCTTGAAGATCTGCGCATTCAGGCAGCTGAGACTCAGCGCCGTTTTGCCATGCAGAAGGAAGAGCGAGCTATGCAGGTCCGGCAGACGATCGCTGGCCTTGAGCGTGCCGCGCTTGCAGCAGAGTTGGCCCAACAGGCTCTTGAGTTGCACCGCGACTATGACTCAAAGAAAGGCCTAGAAATGGCAGACCTAGGACTCAAGGCGAGTCTTGATGGGTTGCGTGACAACCAAGACGAACTCACGCAATTGGAAAAGATGTATGCAGGAACATCGCTGCAGAGTGAGACCAAAGACATTGTGCTTGACCGCGCGCGCCGTGGTGTGGAGCGGGGTGAGATCTTCGCAAAGTATGCGCGCCGAGACAATGAAATCTATAAAGCAATCCGTGCGCCGAACGATGCGCGCCGAATCGAGGATCAGGCCAAGTACTCGAAGTTAGATCTTGAAAGTGCGCAGATCCAGCAGCGTCTAGGTGAGATTCGTGCGGAGTTGGATCTTGCGTCTTCAGCACGCTCGCTCCGAGATATTGAGCGTCGCTTGGAAAAAATGGAGGGCGATGCTGTGCGGATGAGTGTGAAAGCACCTTCTGATGGCTATGTGGTGGTGCGCGTTAAAGATGTTGGCGATCAACTACAGCCGCGCCAGGAATTGGCGCAAGTGGTGGATCTCTCCAAGTTGCGGGTGCGTGGCACGATGAATGCGGACGCGCTGCGCGTTGTGAAGCAAGGGGATATTGCCGCCGTGTGGTTCCCAGCTCGACCAGAGATTCGCGCCGAGGCAGTGATTGATGAACTGGTGATTGTTGGTACG
>JBIKQN010000050.1:0-7971 GCA_044349615.1 Phycisphaerales bacterium | reverse complement strand
CACTGATTGTGCCACGTGGAAGCGTCTTTTCACGCACCAAGAATCGATCGAATGCCGGCCACTTCTTCATCTGCGGATCAGTGAGCGATGCCTGCATGCCATCAACGAATCCGGTGCGAAGACGCTCTTTGGTCTTCTGCCACTTGGTGAAATCGGTGACCATCGTCCCAAGCGAACTGCGCATCTGGTCAAACGCACCGCTTGCCTTCATTTCCTTCTGGACTTCTTCGCCGAGTTTCGTCATCTGCGTTCGGAAGAACTGCTGGCGCTCTTCGGGAGTGAGTTCACCGCCCTTCTCCTGAGCCATCTGCTCCATTTGCTGGCGAGCATCATCCATGGCGCCTCGCCACTTCTCTTGCATTTCTGGCCCCATCATTGGTGCCATCATCTGGCGACCGATGTCTTGCATCTGAGTCATCATCTCTTCCTTGGCTGGCTCGAACGCGTCTTCGTAGTCGCGCATCAACTGTTCAACCACGGTGAGTTGCGCTTCCTCAAGCGAGAGCTGCTGCTTGAAGAGCGGAATGTCGCGGCGCACAAAGTCTGGCTCGAAGGAATCTCGAATCTGATTCTGTATCCCCATCCGGCCCATACCCCGGAACATCCCACCACCCTGACCGCCGCGACCGCCGCCACCACCTCCGCCGCCGCCCTGACCTTGACCACCGCCACCTTGAGCCGGAGGGGCGCCTTGCTGGGCATAAGCAGAGGTAGACACCAATGACTCAGCGGCAATCAGCCCTGCCACCAAGAGGACTGCCGAGCGCTGAATGGAAGCTGCAAGTGGATGTACGGTGGTCATATTCATCGATGAATTCCTGATTATCGGACTTTAAGCAACAAGAGGGCGGCTATTGCGACCTTTCACACACATTGAAACGACAGTTGATCGATTCTATTGTGAGGGAAATACAAGATATTCGAGGATACTAGTGATCCGGGGAGGCACTTTCAGGCATAAGGGTATGCAGGAGTCGTCTTTTCCTTCGTCGGTCCGCTTCCGTTAGTTAGGTATCGAACAATGATTCACTCACACACCGCCATGCCCCACGTGCTTCGAATGCTTCCCGTGATCGCCACCGCGGCGACACTTGCGCTGTGTGGCATGAGCAGCACGGTTCACGCCGCACCGCCAACACGTGTTGTTTTGAATCAAGATCGTGACACTGCGGGTCTAGCACAAATAGGTGCAGGTGCTGGCCCAGTGTCAATCTTCGCGTGGGATCCAGGCGCCAAATTTGCAGTGAGCAGTGAATTGACCGAAGCCCCAAACACCGGGTCTCGTTTCGGCTTTGCAGTTGCCATGAATGACACCTATGCGGTCATTGGGGCGCCAGATGTGACGCTCATCGACATTCGCCAACCGCTCACTCGCTTCACGAACGGTGCAGGAGCAGCGTTTGTCTTTAAGCGCGCCGCGGGCACTGATACGTGGACATTCCTCGTACGACTGATCGCACCCGCTCGATCCCTCAGTCAGACTGGTTGCGCTGTTGCTATTGACCCCGTGACGAACGACATTGTTGTTGGTGCATGGGCTTCCGACGCCGCTGCTCCGTTTGGCGGCGCCGCGTTCGTCTACTCCAAGGGCAGAGGCGATGACTGGGGAGAACCTGCTCTTGCTGCCGCATACGGCGCACAGACTCGCATCCCAACGCAAGTGATCGCGCCTGATGATCTGCTTGCGATTGATCAGTTTGGATTCTCCGTTGCAATCGACGATGGAACCATCGCTATTGGGTGCCCGCTTTCGGGCACTTCAAACACCGGCGCAATCTATGTCTTTGAATACGACGCGAAGAGTGAATATGTCTTCACCCAGAAATTGGTTGACGAAGCCTCGGGCGCTAACGATCAAACTGGCACAAAGCTAGCTCTCCATGGTGACCTCCTGATTGCTGGTGCACAGAATGACGATGTTCAGGGCCGGATCAACGCTGGTAGTGCTCTTGTGTTCGCACGCAGCAAGGGAACATGGACTGCTACATCCCGTGTCTACGCACCAACCCCCTCCGTGGGTGCCTACTTTGGATCTGCGGTTGCCGTGGTTGATGGCGACGACGCCGATTGGCTCCTTGTCGGTTCTCCAACACAGGCAAGCGGCCGCACTACCCCCATTGCAGGGAATGGCGCAGCGTTCATGTTCAGAAGCACTGATGCTGGAGACAGCTGGACTCTCGACGGCTCACTGCTACCGCGCAGCGACAACATCAACAACAACTTTGGATACTCAGTAGCACTCTCACAGACTGAGCCACCGCAAGCCATCGTTGGCGCACCTGGCTTTGACACTGCTGTCCCGAGCTTTGATGATCCGACCGTGTTGCGCCAAGTCGTTAACGCAGGTAGCAGCTTTGCCTATGTACGAACCGGAGCGGCCGCTTGGGCAATTCGTGGTGTCGCACCGCTCACTGGTGACCTTTGGTCGCCAGCGATTCTGGCCAACAGCAACCTCGGTCGCGCGGTAGCGGTTGCTCCAAGCCGTCCAGATTTCTGCATTGCAAGCTCAGAACTACCCAGCAGTCTTCGTGGCTCGGCATATTCATTCCGGTATGTCAGCGCAGAGATCGGCATCGGTGACAACCAGGTTCCTGGCCCAGCAGCTGGTCCTCTTGATGCCAACGGCAATCCATCGAATGGCGAGACACCAGGAACTGGTGGCGGCGGAACTGGCGGCGGTACCAGTGGTGGTGGCGCGCCCGCTGGCGGTATCACGAGTGGACCAGGAGCCATCACTCTGCCCTTGCTACCCATCATCAAGAACTGGGGCGTCGTTAAGGGCAGTGCGGTTGCCTTGAATGGAAACAGCGTGTCCATCTTGCAAACTGATGGCAAGCACACTGGTCACAACCCGTCATTCACACGCATGGGCAAACTCCCTGCCGGTGCCCGTTACGCCGGATGCGGCGATATGAACGGGGACATGTCCGGCGATGTTCTGTTTGTTGATGACCGCGAGGTCCTCCGCTACTGGAAGCGTGATGCCAAGAAGATTCTTGAAGTCATGACTATCGACACATTGCCTGTTGGCTTCGATGCCATCAAGGTTGCCGACTTCGACAACAACAACAAGGACGATGTACTGCTCCGCGGGATTTTGGATCCTTCGCTGCTCATCATCTGGAACATTGAAGGTGGCGCGATCGCTAGCACCCTTGAATACACACTGCCTGAGGGCGATTGGGATGTCTTTACCGGCAACTTCCGCACGAAGACCACGCCCGACATTCTGATTCGCGACCGCGAGTCTGGCGAAGTCCGCGTGTTGGTACCCGGCGCGGCTGGCGAGGCCGACTATCCGATCATTGCTACTCGTGGCAACAGGAACCGCATAGCGGGCTTCGGCGATATTGATGGAAACGGCCAACCTGACATCTTCTGGCAAGGCGCCAACGATGATGTGGACCTCATGGATCAAGACGAAGCAGGCAACTACATCCGCATCGCGCGCCGACGTACCGGTCTAGCCAGTGGTCACATCGTCAACATCCGCGATTGGAATGATGACGGCACCATTGACTTCTGGATCCGACGCGGCGAACGTAACTTCATCCAGTACGGCGTCTTCACGAATGGCTTCGTGTACGGCATCGGCTCTTGCGACTTAGGCAATGCCTCGGGCAAGGTGGTTGATATTGCGGACCGCTGACCGCGCGGTTTAGATGCCGAGTGCAGCGAAGACCCGTGCGTTCACGGTACGGCTATCGAACATCTTCTCTGCACGGACTCGTGCAGCTCGACCCATGCTCACCACAAGTGCCGGGTCTTCCAGGAATTGCTCCATGGCAACGGCCAATGCGGCGGGCGAACCAGGCGGAACCAAGATGCCGCTCTCGCCGTCAACGACTGTTTCACGGCAACCAGGCGCCTCAGAAGTGATGATCGCGCGACCAGTAGCCATGGCTTCAAGCACTGCCATCGGCATGCCCTCGCCGTAACTCGGCAGGACGAGCACGCTGCATGCTGCGAGTGCTGGACGCGGATCCTCTAGGCGACCAAGATTCTCCAAAGTGCCTGATTTTGCCCAGTCCTGGACGTCACTCTCCGTAACACTTGAAGGATTTTCATCGACGCCGCCCGCCACTTGGCAGCGAAACCGATTGGTGTCCATGCGCAGTGCATGCAGAGCACGCGCGGCTTCGGCAAAGTCAGCAACGCCCTTGTCGCGCAAGAACCGACCGAGGTAGAGGAAGTCAATGCGGCTTGGCTCTTCCGTGATTGGCACGTTCGGGAAGTGCTCAAGATCCACGCCCGAACCTGGAATGGTCTGAACATCGCGCACGGCGCCAAGAAGTCCAAGGTGCTCAAAGCGCGTTCGATCATCAGTGTTCTGGAAGATCACGGTTGAAGCAAGCGGAAGCGCGCGGCGATACAGGCGCATCGCCACAAGAGAAAGTAGGCGCGCCTTCAAATCTCGGCTTGTGAATGCATAACCAAGACCAGTGATCATGGCAGCGCTGCGCTGAATACCAGCACGTCGCGCGGCAGGAATGGCATAGAAGACAGGCTTCGGGTTGTAGGCGATGACAATGTCGGGCTTCTCGCTCGCCATGAACTTGTCATAGAAAGAGCGGAGTGCCAGTTCCCCCAGTGGATTGGTCCCAGCCCGATCAAGCGGAGCTTCAACCAACCGAGCACCCATCGCAGCCAAGCCAGCAGTGACGCCCGGTCGAGCTGCCGCTGATGGCGGAGGTACACAGACAGTGACAGTGTGTCCAGCAGTTCGGAGTGCTCTGATGAGCGTTCCGCGCAGTTTGACAACCAGATCTCCGAAACCACCGATAAGGGCAACGTGAGCCATACGAGTGTTCTACCGGACAAGCGGTGCGAGCGTGGCGACCAATTCCCGGTGAAGCCGCGGTGGAGCACAGATGACGCCTTGTGACTGCGTGAGCCGACGCCCCGTGGAGAAATCCATCGGCACGCCCCGCGAATCAGTGACCACACAACCAGCTTCAACCGCTACAAGCGCTCCGGCAGCGTGATCCCAGATGCATTCGCGGTAATCGGGTGTTGGACTGAGCCGTAGATATGCATCGGCATCGCCGCGCGCCACCAACGCGTATTTCGCTTGGCTGTCGACGCGAACAGGCTGAACCTCACCAAGCGCCGCGGCGCGCGATTCCAAGGATTCCGATGCGCTGTGCCCGCGCTCCACGCTGCCTGCAAGGCGAAGCGAATCACCCTTTGACCACTGGTGTGCTGCAATGCGCGAAGGCTCCCACCGATCAATGGGCGTCTGAACCGCTCCGCAGCCGGCCAGCGCTGCCACCAACACGCCTGCGCCACCACTGACCGGATCGGTGCCATTTCCAAGTGCCGAGAGTCGGGGTAGCCCCAAGACGCCCACGACTGGTCGACCTTCAGTGACGAGTGCTACCGCAATGGCAAACTGCCCACCACGCAAATAGCCCTTCGTGCCATCGAGCGGATCGATTGCCCAGAAGGTTCCGGAACCACCATTGTCAGCGGATGCAGCGAGTGCGGCGCGCGCGGCGCTGACATCACAGTCAATGCCGGCAGCCCGCACGGCGGCAGCGACCGATGCAAGAAGCGAATCCCCGCCAAGGGCTTCCACTTCTTCCAAACTTTCCTCAGCAACAATGCGCACTGAGCTACCGAGCGCAGAGCGCAGCACCATGGTGATCGCCACTTGGCTTGCAATGTCCGCCACCGTGGCCGGACCAGCAACACCCTTGTCGATCACGGCGTTGGTGGCAAAGAGTTGCGGATCACCAAGAGCATCCACGGCACGAGCAGCGGCTCTCGCAGCGGCAAGTGCCGCCAAAAGATCAGCCGGCACGCGATCGGCAGGGATGATGTCTAACTGTGCAGGCAAAGTGCTCACTGGAATATCAAGCCTTGCGGTAGCGACCTTCAATGCCGCGTTTACCGTTGGTTTCAATGGCAGGATGCACTTTCTTGCCGCCGCGGCTGTAGCCAAGGACCAAACGCCGGAATGCGGAATTCGCCTCGGTTGGGTCAAGTCCAGCCGCGTGACACACTTCTTGCTTGGTGCTCCACGCTGTTGGAAGCGAGGCGAGCAACTTGGCGGTCATCGCGTCCACTTCGGTACTTGCAGCACGCACACGGGGGCGACCCATGACCGTGGTTGAACTGACCTTCCCACTCCGATACTGCTTCCACGCGGTCCGAGCGCTGCCGGCGAGTTCAGTGGAAAGCTCCCGGAGGGCACCAACAAGACCGTGATGCTCAGAAAGCAGTTGGTCGTACTTGGCGCGCAACGAACGGAGATCCTTTACCTCAGCGGCAAGCGAGCGAATGTCGCCAGTGATGCTGCCTGCACTGTGCTTGCCATTCTTGCGGGTCTTGCGGGTGGTCACCAGCGACTTTGATTGAGTCTTTGTAGATGTCTTCTTTGCCATAGGAACGGTCAAGTGTAGTGCAAAGAATCCTGCAATGCAATACTGATGGACTTTATTCAATAACTAAGGGAATTATCAGTACAGTCATTGAGAGAACATCGCGTCATAACCAAGGATGAATTCTCATACCTGCGGCGTAAGCCATTTCGTGCGCATGCGCTCGATATCTGCTTCGTTCCAGAAATGCGCAGTGCGCGGATCATTGAGCACCGAATTCACCCACTGCGGATTGCGACAAATGACAGTTCGAACCGCACGGATGACGGCTGCGCGTTCTGGTCCAAATCCAATGGTCTCATTTGATGGCACAACTTGGATGGAAGGACGGCTCAGAAAGGATCTTAAAAAAGTGTTTTTTTGCAAGTCCGGCAATTCTGTCCGTATGAGCAGCAACCGCCACGGACCATGGACGTAGGACGTTCCCCCAGCGGCACGATCAAAGCTGTGCTCAAAAGGGTTCCAGCCAATGCCGCCAGACATGTCATGAGTCAGCCAATCGAGCATCAAATTGCGCGGGAATTGACCAAAGAAATCTGCTTCAATCAGGTTGACTGCTTCCGGTGATTCCACGAAACCAGGCTCTGCGATCCGCGCGCGCAACTGCGCTGGCCACCAGATCTGAAATGCAGACATCACACTTGCCGCCACTGCAATAGGGTCCCGCACCGCCACTACAAAGTCTGCTTCGCGGCGCGGCTCAATAATGGCATGCCGAACTGCGAGATTTCCAACATGCCCAAAGATGGGAAGCCCATGTTGGGTCAGGGCCTGTCGGCCACGCGGCGAAACGAGCGGAAGCAAATGCTCCGGAGCGAGCGCATGTGCTTTGACCGATCCATTACCCGAAGCGCGGATCGCGTGGTGAATGGATGTACTCGCAGTACGAAATGTTGCATAGGTCACCGCCGGGCGCACGCCAATGACTGACGCCATCCTTCCCAATTGCACTCGCTTCACCGCGTAACGAAACAGAAAGCTAGGAACTCGGTGAATGGCGGTGAAACGTTTCGGTTTCATAAGGACAATCCTACATACAGCCAAACGGCATCTCGATAACGTTGACACACTGTGTGCCCCATAGTACGGCAGGTGATAGTCTCAAAGCTCCATGCCACCAGAAGTGCCTGTTCTCAGGATCATTGAGCCCAACCTCGTTGGTCCGAGCGGTCACTACGCGGAGTTTATTCGCGCAATTTCTACTAGCGGCGCTGACATCATTCGCACCTTTGACATTGCCGGCTCTGCAAGAGCTGTTGGAGACTGTGATCTTGGCGCTCGAACGAAGGTCCGCGGTGTGTTTCATGGTCACAAGTGGCTTGATGAAGTCACAGAGCTTCGTAATGCACTGGGATCAAAGGACCCGTTCCTGATTCTGACCGCGCGCCCCGCGCACGCTCTCACCCTTGAGGTGCTTTCGCGCAGCGCACATGCAATTGATTCGAACAGCCTTCGCCGTGCGCGCCTGTACTTCCACTGGTGTAGCCGCAGCCATGGCGAACGATTCATGGCCCGCATGGCAAGACGGGTGCGCGCGCACGCCATGGCCATTGCACCAACGCCAACCATCGCACAATTCCTAAGGAAC
>JBIKQN010000049.1:0-8044 GCA_044349615.1 Phycisphaerales bacterium | reverse complement strand
TTGACGAACTCGGCGGCGAGAAGATTGACATCGTTCGTTGGAACGAGTCGAGCCAGGTACTCATCGCCAATGCGCTGAAGCCAGCTGAAGTTGAAGAAGTCAGTCTCTGCTTCGAACTCGGCCGCGGCACGATCATCGTTCGCGAAGATCAACTGTCGCTCGCGATCGGTCGCCGCGGACAGAATGTTCGTCTCGCTGCTCGCCTCACCGGTTGGGATGTTGACATCCTGACCCCTGCTGAATTTGAGCGCAACTTGCAGGCGATTGAAGAGACCGTGCGTCCGCTTGAAGGCTTCACTGATGCGATGTTGGACAAGATGGGCGCCCTCGGCCTCATCAGCGTCTTTGACATTGAAGAAGTCGGCGTGCCTGTCCTCACAGCGGAAATCGGTATGTCCGAGGAACTCGCTGAGCAGGTCGTCTACGCATGCAGCGAGAAGGGCAAGATTGTGGCTGAAGAGCAGCGCATTGCTGCGGAAGAAGACGCGGTGCGCAAGGCGGAAGACATGCAGGCCACCGATCTCTTGCTCGGCGGCGGCAGCGTGCGAGATACGACGGTGCAGACCGATGCGGGCGCGGAGAGCGCGGCGGATTCCATTCTCGGCGGCGGCAACTAATTACGGCGGGCGAACGAAACGACGGGCATTTCACTGAGGAGCAACACGAGTGTCGAAGCAGATCCAGAAGGTACGAATTTCACAACTTGCCAAGGACCTTGGTGTCGACTGGAAGGACATCAAGACCAAGTGCGAGAGCGAAGGCGTTGTCGACCAGGCAAAGACGGCGTCGAGCACCGTATCCATTGGTCTTGCGGAGACCATCCGCGAGTGGTTCGGCAGCGGCGGCGTTGCCACTGCGACCGCAGTTGAAACAACGGCAAAGGTCGAGGCGCGGCCGAAGCCTGAGCCGCGTGCCAAGCCAGCTGCCGTTTCGACGGATGCCAGCGCGGATGCTCCCGCTGCTCCTGAGGGTGCAGCCAAGGTCAAGAAGGCGCCAGCACGGGCTGCAAAGACCGGCACAACAACGGTGGTTGAAGTTGCTGCTGCACCAAGTGCCGCCACGGCG
Organism: Phycisphaerales bacterium; assembly: GCA_044349615.1. GTDB lineage: Bacteria > Planctomycetota > Phycisphaerae > Phycisphaerales > SM1A02 > UBA966. The sequence goes on along the minus strand of JBIKQN010000049.1, from coordinate 6,979 downwards.
GTACCTGTTGTCAGTGCTACTGATGTAGTGGTCGGAACAACCTCGCCTGTAACGGCTGCTCCCGCCGCTGCGAAGATTGTTGCCAAGTCCGCTCCAGTGGCCGCTGGCATCAAGCAAGTTGCAGCGACTGATGTTGGCGCGACTGTCGCAGCAACGACTGCCGCCCCGATGGATGTTGCAACACCGTTTGTCATTCCTGAAGTTCCTGAACTTGATCTTGCTCCACGCCTCCCCGGCGAGGACATTTCCGTTGTCACATCGCCTGAGAGTGTTGCTCCACACACGGTGGTCGGTGCGCCAGTGAGCCCATCGATCATTGGCAAGGCGCATCGCTCGACGAAGCCTGTAGAGCCAATGCCAGCAGTCGTGGCGAAAGTGCCTGTTCGGCACTCTATTCAGCCAGCATCATCACCACCGTTGATGAATGTTCCTAAGCGTCCCGAAGTGGTTCGTGCCATCGGTCAGACGCTTACGCCAACCAAGACGGCGCTCTCCGGTCCGCAGGTGATCCGCGTTGAGCAGGCAGAAAATCTTCCAACTCCACGCCCGCGTCCTGCGGGTGGCCCGGGTGGTCCTGGATTCGGCGGAAGCCGATTTGGTGGTTCTGGCGGTCCTGGTGGAGGACGCGGTCCTGGGCGCACGACGCCATCGAGTCGTACTGGTCGTGCGGCTGATCCGCGTGGTCGTGATTACGGCGCGGGCAGTGGTGGTCCTGGCAGCATTGATAAGGGCGAGCGCGACAAGCGCATGGCCGAAGCCTCGGGCTGGATGAAGAACCGTCGTCACAAGCCCATGGGCGGTGGACACGGCGGCATGGGCGGTAGCCGGGTTGAGCAGGGTCCGCCGAGTGAAGTGCACATCACTGAGCCGATCTCCATCAAGGAACTCTCAGAGAAGAGCGGCGTCAAGGCAACCGACATTCTGAAGCAACTCGTGTTGGCTGGTCAGATGGCCACCATCAACGGGAGCATCGAAACTGAGCGCGCCATTGAAATCATGATGGGCTACGAAATTGAGCTGATCGTCGAAGAGGCGAAAAGCGTGGCTGACATCATTGAGGAGCGCTTTACTGCGCGCGTCCGGACGGAAGAGCGTGCGCGTCCTCCGGTAGTCACCATCCTCGGTCACGTCGATCACGGCAAGACGAGTCTGCTTGACCGTATTCGCAGCACCAACGTTGCATCAGGTGAAGCCGGCGGTATCACGCAGGCAACTAGCGCCTTCCAGGTTCCCGTCAAGGCGGGCGACAAGGAACGCGTTGTAACCTTCATCGATACGCCTGGTCACGAAGCCTTCACGCAGATGCGCGCTCGTGGCGCCCGCGTGACGGACATCGTGGTGCTCGTAGTGGCGGCCGATGACGGCGTGATGCCGCAGACCATCGAGAGCATCAACCATGCAAAGGCAGCTGGCGTGCCGATCGTGGTTGCCCTGAACAAGATCGACAAGGCAGAAGCCACCGCAAACAACATCCAGCGGATTCTTGGACAGCTCGCAGAACACGGTCTGAACCCCGTGGAGTGGGGCGGCGAGACCGAAGTGCTCAAGGTCAGCGCCACCAAGGGAACAGGCATCCAAGAGTTGCTTGAAATGCTCGATTATGTGGCTGATCTGCGTGACTTCAAGGCTGACGCCAAGGGTCTTGCTCAAGGCACTTGCCTCGAAGCTCAAATGGAAGAGGGTCGCGGCACGGTTGCACGCATCATCGTCCAAGAAGGCCAACTCAAGAAGGGCGACTTCATCGTTGTCGGTCGTGCCTACGGGCGCGTGCGCGACATTGTGAACGATCGCGGACAACGAATCGAGACTGCAAGCGCCTCCACCCCGGTGGCTATCTCTGGTCTTGATGTCCTCCCCGATGCAGGCGACAAGTTCTACTGCGTCAAGAGCGTCAAGGAAGCGGAGCAGGCTGCACTTGAACGCCGCCGCATTGAGCGCGAGCGCGAACTTGCCGCACCGAAGATCACCCTTGACAACATCTTTGAGCACATGGGCAAGGGTGGAGTCAAGGAACTCCCGCTCGTGGTCAAGGGCGATGTTCAGGGCTCCGTGGAAACCCTGCGCATTGTCCTTGGCAAGATTCGCACCGAAGAGGTGGCAGTCAGCGTCAAGCATTGCGCCGTGGGTGGAATCAACGAGAGCGATGTTGCACTCGCCGAAGCCACCAAGGCAATCATCGTTGGCTTCAACGTCACATCCAATTCCAAGGCTCGTGCACTCGCTGAAGCCAAGGGCATTGAGATGCGCCTCTATGAAGTCATCTATGACCTCACCGATGATGTTGCTAAGGCAGCATCCGGTCTGCTCGAGCCAGAACTCAAACTCGAAGTCATCGGTCATGCCGATGTTCGCGAGGTCTACAAAATCACCAAGGTCGGCGCGATTGCTGGTTGCTACGTCACCGATGGCGTGGTGGAACGCAACGCACAGATCCGTGTTACTCGTGGCGGCATCGTCATCGAGAAGGATCGTCGTCTCGAGCAGCTCAAGCGCTTCAAGGACGATGCTAAGGAAGTTCGTGCTGGTAACGAGTGCGGCATGAAGATCGACGGCTACAACGACATTAAGGTCGGCGATGTCCTTGAGTGCTACCGCACTGTGAAGGTGCAGCGCAGTCTCGGGGCGATGAGCGGTCGGAAGGAATGAAACACTCATGAATCGTGACGAGCATTCACATCACTCAGGCGCCCCGCGTGCGCCTGGCCACAAGGGCGCGCAAATGGCGAGCCTGATTCAGCGGATCATCCAGATGGAGATCCTGCGTGGTATCGCCGATCCGCGCATGCGCGGCTTGGTGACGGTGCTTGGCGTGGACATGTCATCTGATCTCGAGGAGGCGTCGGTGCGCGTGTCTGTGCTCCCTGCGGAGTTTGGATCGCTCAACATCCAGGCGCTGAATCACGCAGCTTCGCATTTGCGACGGACTGTGCTTAAGGAATCACGCATTCGGCATGCGCCGAAACTGCGCTTTGTGCTTGATGAGTCATTGAAGCGCGCAGCCGAGGTCGAAGCCGCGATGCGCGCAGCGGGCGGAGAGCCCGGCAGCGATGACGAACAACAAGAACTTTCATAAATAACGGATATCTGAGGAAGCCATGACAGTAAAGACAGAAGCCCCTAACGCCGCGAAACTCGCGACATTCCTGAAGAAGCATGCCAGTGCTGGTGCTGCGTTGCGTACATCGTGCGAGCCCGCGGATATGGATCTTGTGGATCTCTTTGTCCACTCTTACCTGCTTTGGCAGGCTCCATCCGCTGACGCGACGGCAGCCCTCAAGCGGTTGAAGTCAGCGTTCATTGACTGGAACGACATGCGTGTCAGTCTCGTTGGTGACATTATTGATGTAATTGGGCACAAGCATTGGCGCGCCCATGATCGCGTTTCGCGATTGCGCGAGGCAATGAATGGCATCTTTCGCCGCGAGCACAAGGTCTCGCTTGAGCGCTTACGGACGCTCATGAAGAAGGATGCGGTCAGTTACATGGACACCTTGCCAGGCATGGTGCCGTTTGTCGCAAATCGCGTGCTGCTTGTGGGGGTGGACTTTCACTCCGTGCCACTTGAAGAATTCGGATTGCAGATGTTGGTACAGGCGGGCGTGTTCCCATCGGGCATGGGTTTGACCGATGCTGCTCATTGGGTCACTCGCCATGTCAAGGCCGAAGAGGCACGCGAGGCGCACGGCGCGCTTGTGGCTGCCGTCGACCACATGTGGGAGACAAATCCGCCGAAGTTGCCAAAGACATCAAGCAAGCCATCAGAACTGGCACCACCGAAGCCAGTTGAGGAGGCGCGGGCTTCCGCGAAGGCGCTTGTGGAAGCTCAGCTTGCAGCAGAGCGTGTTGCGTTGATGGCCGAACGCGCGGCGCGACGCGAAGAGATGCGCCGCGAAAAGCTTGCTCTGAAAGCAAAGGAAGCCCGCGATGCCGGGAAGTCCGGCGCTAAGCCAATCGTTGGCAAACCAGTGACGGGTAAGCCCGCGCCGAAGCTCACCGCCAAGCCCGCCGCGAAGCCACCAGTCAAAGTGCTAGCTAAGCCAGTTGCCAAGCCTGCCGCGAAGGCGGCTCCAAAGCCGGCTTTGAAGTTAGTGGCAAAGGTTGGTTCCAAGACCGTGGCAAAGAAGAAGTAATACCGATGAATTCATCGGCCGACCGCCGCCGATCACGTAGACCCCGTGTGCTGCTGCACATGTGGGTGCTAGCGGTGATCTCGGGTGTACTGGTACTGCGCGTGCATGCTGATCAACAGCCGATTGTCGCGTCATTGGTCCCACCGCCGGGTATTCCTGTATCGCGGGTTGCGCCGATACAGCGACCGCCGATCACGCTTGTAGCCGCGCTCGCGGAGATCATTCAACTAAAGCCACTGCCAGTGGCCAACGCCCCGGGGCTGACTCCGGGAAGTGCCACGGAATCCGAAGCGCTACGCCGCTATGTGCGCGGTAGGCAGCGCGCGATGGATGGGCAATATGCGCGTGCGGCCGATGACATTGATGCCGCACTGCGCCTTGACCCAAGTTCTACCGCACTGCGTGCAACACGCGCTCGCATCGCGGGGGCAGCTGGTGACTTGCCGCGCGCAAAGGCAGAATGGGAAGCGGTTCTTGCGCAGGATCCGGCTGATTTGCAGGCATTGATTTCGGTGGGCATTGCGGCATTTGATGCCGGCCAGCCAACACGCACTGCCGCACTTCTTGGTGCGGCATGGATTCGCCTTGATGCCGAAGGATTCTTGCCAATCTCAGATGCAGGTCGTGCGGCAATTGGAGCTGCTCTTGCTCGCAGCTTGTTTCGACTTGGTTTTGATGAAGCCGGTATCGAAGTGGCGACAGTTGCACTTGCCGTTCCTGCAGAGAGCGTGGCAGAGCAACGCGGCGATGGGATTGATGCCGCCTCACGCGCAGCCGCTCAACTTGCACTTGAGGCAGGTGAAGCCGCACTCCGCGCACGTCGACCGGATGTTGCGTTTGTACTACTTGCGCGTAGTGTTGATTTGGTTCCGCACCCGCGCACAGTTGCACTTGCCGCCTACGCACAATTGCTTGCGGGAAACATCGATGGTGCGCGAGCAACACTGAGCGTCCTCATGGATGATGGTCCGTGGCGAGATGCGGAACGCACCGCGCTTGCGTCTTGGCTGCTCACATCGCTTGCAGGCGATGCCAGTGCGCGCGAGACGCTAGCGCTCGCTGCGATATCTGCTATTCCGATCGGGTCGCGTACAGGTTTGCTATTGCCAGAAGCTCGCGCGCGCATGGCACGGCTTATGGTTGCCGCTGGTGACACAAGCGCTGGTTCAATTGAGCTAGATGCAGCGATCGCAGACGGCGCCACGGATGCGTCATCACTTGATGCAGCATTCCGCCAACGGGGTGATGTTGACGCACCAATCATTGCACATGCCGTCGTGAGTGCCCATCCAGAGAGTTTGCGCGAAACCTGTCGTTCATTGGTTCGAGCTAGTCGCGATTTGCGCACTTTGCGCCTCTCGATTGAGGCACTGCCAGTTGACAACATTCGCGAATCGATTGCGGCAGGAGTATTAGCCACAGTTCGTAGTCCCGGCGACGCTTGGCGCAGAGCAAGCGCGGCTGTTGACGCGGACCCTACGCGCGCACCACTTGAGTCAATGCTGCTTGCTGCAGTGTCAGCGGCGGATCCAGCGCTCGTTGCACGGGCCGCCGCTTCTGCACCCACTGCTTTCGATAGGGATGCCAGCTGGCATGCCTCGCTGGCGTGCGCATTTGCTCAGACTGGTGCAACAAGTGAGGCAGAGCAGTCGCTCGCTCGCGCTGAACTGCTATCAGAGGCGATCGTTCAGCCACCAGCGAGCCTGCGCCGGGCTCTCAATGATGCGCATGCACTCGTTGATGGTCGTGCACCGGAGGGATCCCCACGGAGCCGCGCTGAGGGGGCGCTTGCACGTGGTGATGCAGTCAGTGCAGTTGCTGAACTTCTACTGGCACACTCTATTGATCCCGATGATGCCACTGTGGCGGCAATGCTTCTTGATTTACTCCCACGTACTGAAGGTCCGCGGGCGGCATCAGAGTGGTTGACGCGCGAACTTGCGATCACGCCGAATGATCCATTACTTTGGCAGCCGGTGGTTCTTCAGGCCGCGGGCAGCAGTCGCACGGTGGATGCACTTGCGCGCGTCGAGGCTCGCCTTGCTGCAGATCCTGATGACACGCTTGCACTGCCGTGGCGGGAAATCTTGTTGCGTGCCACAGGAAGGACCGCCGAGGCAGCTGCTGCGGCCCGCGGTCGCATTGATGCACTGCCTTCTGGCCCGCGCCGATCGATTGAAGAAGCAGACAGCGAGTTGCAGTTTGGCAGCGCAGTGGCAGCGGTTGATGCGCTCGGACGTTTCTATGAGAGTGCATATCCGCCGCCAATTTCCATGCGCGCGGCGGCGCTTGATATTGCCCGGCGTATTCCTGCAGCAACTCCTGGACGGGGGCAAGTCATGCGTCGAATTGCGCGGGATGCAATCTTTACTGATCCCCGCGCGTCATTAGAGTTTTTTGCATTCGAAGCACTTGGTGCTTCTTCGGATCCAGCAATTAGTCCTGAACGCGCAGCGGATGCGGTTGCCATGATCGCAGCTGAGGCCGCAACGATTGACGCATTCCGAACGTCGGCTGATCCATGGCGGGCATGCGCTGATTTCTTGCTCGCTCAACAGCAGCCGCGCGCAGCTGGAGAATTCTTGCGCGCTTGTCTTGATGATCCCTCCAAGCTTTCGGATGAGGGTATTTCTCTCTTAGCCCGTGCTGCGGTGGCGTGCGACGCGATCGCCGGTGGCCGGGCAGCGGATTCGATTGCGCTTGCTAGTCGACTACGCGGTCTGGGATACCAACCGTTTGGGACGGCGGATCGTCCAGGATCCGACTTTGATGCGGTCAGTGGAATTCTGTCCCTTCTCGGTGATAGCGCCGGTGCAGAACTTGTCATGGAAGCTGGCTTGGCCGTGGAC
>JBIKQN010000048.1:0-8098 GCA_044349615.1 Phycisphaerales bacterium | reverse complement strand
AATCACCTTTGCTTGGCCGAATGGAATGAGGTACTCCTCTTCCGGAACTTCGCCCTTGTTGCCGAGCATGCGCTCGCTTTCCAAGAAGAAGACCGGATCGCTGCCGCGGATAGCCGTCTTGAGAAGACCCTTCGCGTCATACGGGTTGGAAGGAATGGCAATCTTGATGCCGGGGACGTTAGAGAATAGACCTTCAACGCACCAACTGTGAGTACTACCAAGCTGACCACCCGCGCCGTCGTTGCCGCGGAACACCACTGGGCAGCCAAACTGACCACCGGACATGTAGAGCATCTTGGGCGCGTTGTTCAGGATCGGATCGGCAGCAACAAGGCTGAACGACCAACTCATGAACTCCACGATGGGCTTGAGACCCATCATCGCGGCGCCAATGGCCATGCCTGCGAATCCACTCTCTGAAATAGGAGTGTCTATCACGCGGCGCGCACCGAACTCTTCAAGCATGCCACGGCTGATCTTGTAGGCGCCGTTGTATTCGGCAACTTCTTCACCCAAGAGGAACACGCGCTTGTCACGGCGCATTTCTTCGCTCATGGCTTCACGAAGTGCATCACGGTACTCAATCTCACGGACTGCACTCATGACAACTCCTCCTTGGTATCGATCGTGCGCATGGAAGGCTCGTTGGCCGTTCCACCATTCATCGCCGGCTGGCTGCTCCCGGTATACGGACCCCATGGTTCAACGAATACGTCGTGGAACAACTCTGCCATCGGTGGGACTGGACTCTCATCACTCCACGTGACTGCATCGCGGACTGTCTCGCGCACGGTCTTCTGCATGGCCTTCAGGGTCTCGTCAGTGAGCTTGCCTGCAGCCTTGAGGCGAGATTCCAGACGACCGATTGGGTCGTGCTTCTCAAAGACCTCTTCTTCTTCCTTGGTTCGGTACTTGCGCGGATCACTCATTGAGTGACCCTTGTAGCGGTAGGTGCGCACATCCACGAAGGCTGGTCGGCTGGTGGCGCGGCATTTGTCAGCGATGCGCTTCATGTCTGAATACACACCGACGACATCCATTCCATCAATGACGTAGCCGTCGATGCCGTAGCCCGTTGCCTTGGTGATCAGCGAATGCGCCATGGTGGTGCCGCGCGCAATGGCGGTGCCCATGGAGTACCCGTTGTTTTCTACAACGTAGATCACCGGAATATCAAAGAGACCAGCAAGGTTCATCGCCTCATGGAACGCACCCTGATTCAGAGCGCCGTCACCCAGGAAGCACAGGGAAACGCGGGAATTTGCCTTGCCTTCGATCACTTCGTCGATGTACTTGCAACCAAATGCAAGACCAGCGCCGAGTGGGGTCTGCGCCCCAACGATGCCGTGACCGCCATACAAATTGTTGTCGCGGTCAAACATGTGCATTGAACCGCCCTTGCCCTTGGCGCAGCCGCCCACGCGGCCAAACATCTCCGCCATGCAATGCTTTGGGTCCATGCCGCGAGCCAACGCATGACCGTGATCGCGATAGGCAGTGACAATTGGATCCTTGTGCTGCACCGCAGCGGTGCAACCAACGGCAACAGCCTCTTGACCTATGTAAACGTGGCAGAAACCACCGATCTTCTTCTCCTGATACGACTGCATGCAGCGCAGTTCAAATTCGCGGATCAGAAGCATTTGCTTGAGCCAGTCAAGCATTTGATCGTTGGTTACAGGGGCGGCAGCAGCGGGTACCTGCAGGTGCTCGGCATCGCCGTAGACCTTGGCATGGACATCCGAGTGCGGTAATTCCGATGCGGATGTTCCGCCTGCGGTTGGATGAGAGAGACTTGTCATGGGTAGTCAGTACAAACTTGAATCAGGCGCTGTGCGACAAACGCCAACACAGCTGCAGCGCAAACAGACCCATAAGTATAGAAGCCACGCGCGGTTCCGGCAATGCCGAAACCGCGCGTGTATTCTGTGCACATTCGCTGAGGTTTTTGCCAGTTAGCTCTCTTAGGAACGAGCCTTACCAGCCGCTTCCGGGGTCGCCGGACGCTGCGCTGGCGCTACGACGGGCGTTGCTGTTGCTGCCCGTTCGGCCTGTCCAAGGGCTCGGCCTTGGAGCAAGAGAACAGCCATCTCAACTTGTGGGTCAATGCCCTTCAAGACAAGATCCGCTGGGTCACGTGGCTCCTTGGCCTTCTTCTCGACCACCTTGCCATTTGATGCTGGCTCATCACCGGGTGTCTGCGCCGAACCCGGAACCTCGCTCATGCCGTCGACAGCCTCTTCAGGGACATCGTCAGCAGAAGCGCGGATCTTGTTGATCTCATCAATCTGCGCTGGTGACAACTTCACAACATAGTCAGGCATGACGCCCCAGTCGTCTGAACCGGGCTGCTTGTGAACCAAGCGACCCTTCTGTTCACCCGGCTTGGGCGGCAAGAGGTAATGCTGAACGGTGTACTTCACATTTGCCTTGGCTTCCGCGCCACGACCATCGATGTCGTGCACTTCCTGGACGCTTCCCTTACCGAAGCTGCGCTCACCGATTACGACCGCTACGTCGTGGGCTTCAAGTGCACCCGAAACAATCTCGCTTGCACTTGCACTGCCCTCATTGATGAGCACCACGGTTGGAACATCAGCAAGCGGCGCACGTTGGCGCTGCGCCGTGAATGCATACAGTTCCTGACCGTTGCGGTCCTCAACACTGACAATTCGACCAGTACGCAGGAAGGCATTCACGAAGGAAACTGCGCTCTGCAGCAGCCCACCAGGATTGCCGCGAAGATCCAAGATCAGACCGTTGATATCGCGCTGCGTCGACATCTCACGCATGGACTTCAGGAAGTCAGTGAATGTGTCTTCATTGAAGCCAGTGAGGCGGATGTAGCCGATCCCGTCCTCTGGATCCACGTACCAGTCCCACTGCGGCTCGAAGCGCTCGTTGTAGCCGGTCTTCTTCCAACCTTGCACGGAGTACATCTTGATGCGCTCACGAGTAAGCGGATACTCAATCGGCTTCGCCTCACCCTCACGAGTAATGCCAAGCGTGACTTGAGTGCCTGCCGGACCGGTGATGGTGTCAACGGCTTTGTCTAGCGGCCAGTCCGCGGTACTCAGGCCGTTCACTGCGGTGATCTTGTCCTGCGGCTTGATTCCAGCGCGCTTTGATGGACTGCCATCAAGAGGATTGATGATGACAATCTCGCGCTTCTCATTGTGGCGAATGAGAATGCCAACGCCGACGAAGTTCCCCTTAATCGCTTGGCTAAATCGACGCATGCGGTCGGGCCAGACAATCTCCGTGTAGGGATCTTCAAAGTCATGGGTCATGGTGGCCATGGTTCCATTGCCGAACTCACGGACAATGACTTCCACGGGCAACTTCACAGTCGCATCGTTGGCGGCGCGCAAGGCGGCGAAGACTTTATTGAAAGTCTTGACGTTCACTTCTCCGGCGGGCATAGCCGAAACGGTTGCCAACTCGGCATTCACTGCGTGACCGAAAGCACCAGTCAGAACTGCATCCCCAAGCGAAGGAAACTTTTCTTTCAGTGCTGGCGTTGTCGCTAATTGATGCACCATCGAAAGCCCGCCTTCGATGAGCGGCTTCCAACCGACATTCTCAAGGTGCTGCGCCGCAATCTGCGTCAGAGCCTCAGCGAGGATTCGCTCGTTAATGCCTTCAATGGTCTGCTTCCAGTCATCATCACCCTTCTCATTGAACGGCGCGAATGGCTCCTTGCGATCCTTCTCGTCAAGGCGCTCGTATTGCTTCTTGCGCAGTTCGTACCAGGCGTGCGGTGCATAATTCAGTACCAACATGACACGCCGACTGACATCGGTCTCCAGCGCATCGTCATACTTTTGAAACTCTTCCTTCTGCGTTGAACCTTCATAGAGGGAACGAACGCGATTGAGCAGTTCTTCGGCGTAGAGCCAATCGCCGGACGCACGCGCTTCAGCAATCTTGGAATCGGCAAGCGCAATCGCAGCCTTGACGCCAGGGGATGCGAGATCAGCTTTCCAATCCGTGGAGAGGAACTTCAGATAAGCGGCGCCAATGAGACCCTTAGTGGCATTGCCAGCCGCTACGGCATCGGTCATTTCCTTTGCTTTTTCAATGCGCTGTGCCGCCACCTTTTTTGCTGTCTCTGCCACATGCTCATCGCGGCGTGTCACTGACTCGCGCAGACGCTTGGCTGCATCGCTCGTGGCATCAGCTGGCACATGTTCCAGGAGTCGGTTCACCTGCTCTTCGTTCCCGGTTCGGGCTGCGTCCCACAACTGCTCGCTCCATGGCTCTGCTGCGGTTGGTGGCGTGGTGGGCGCTGCGGCGACTACTGGTGCCTTGAGCGCAGTCGTCGATGCTGGAGTGGCGGCACGAGTTGGCGTACCCGCTGGTGCTGCCTGCATCAGGCTTGCGAACGAGGCAGCGCCCATGCAGTACACCGCTACCACCGCCAGAGCGGAAACACGGCGTGAGTAATCGGCGATTGAGTGGGGCATGAAGGGGTCTCTGATGATCATGGGGTCTACGTCTTATACTTCGCCACAGTACGCCGTGTTCACACCGAAATTCCTCTTCAATTTCACGAGAACTTCCTATTTCTAGCGCTCCTGACCCCGCCCGCCGCCTGAAGCGCCCTGCCAATGCAGGCGTCGCTAGCGATTTGCCATGCCGAGGTTGCGGCTACAACCTGCGCGGGGCTTCCCAAAGCGCTCCCTGCCCAGAATGTGGCCTTCCCGTCCGGGACACCCTTGAGGGCGTGGCCGTTGAGGAAAGCAGGCGTGATGCCACGGCGGAGGCGGTTCGGTCCTACTCCAAAGCATTCCTGTTTGGTGCACCTCTCGGACTCTTCATGGTCTCGTGCGTTGGACCGCCGCTGGCACTGATGGCGCTAGTAGGGAGTGTTCAGCGACTCATCGCGCTGCGAAATGCTGAAAAGGCACTGCCAGCCAAAGTAACCAGCGCCGCCGCACAGGAACTCCGGCGCGCCCGAACCCTGCTCTTTGTTGAAATGGGCACTGGCGTCATCGCGCTCATCTTCCTGAATTTTGGACTGTCATCCGCCGTCGGTGCCACGCTCGACGGCGTCATTCGCCTTTCCATCGGCGGTCTCTGGTTTGGTGCGATGGCGCTCGGACTGATTACCGGATCGATCCTGATCGATGCCGTGATCGGGCGCATGGCTCTTGAAGTGGAACGCCCCAAGTACCTCATGCCACTCATCTTCACCTCCGTGGGTGTGGTGATGTTTGCCGAGATAGTGACTGCCGCCAACGCACCTACGGCGATTGTCATCTTGTTGCGGCTTTTGGGAGCGGCGGCCTGGGGCGCTGCGAGCGGACTGCTGGCTTATCAAGGAACATCTGCGGGCGATGCACTTGCTGCACCACCTATCAAGCGAAAGTTAGCCGCACCAACCGATGCTCCTGAGGAGACCACAGCCACCCCGAATCCCCGGCGCACTGCGGCACAGCGCGCAGCAGACAAGGCAGCGCAACGAGCTGCACAGCAAGCGAATGACGATGATTCGCCGATTCCGCTGGACTGATGAGTAAGCGCGCAACTCCGTCGCAGCGCACCTGAAGGCTCTAGGGCCCTTCGATAGCGCGCACCCTGTTACGCGGATCTCACCCGCCGCCGAACGCGCGTTCAGCAAGATCAATGGCGCGGCCAAGACCTGCGCACTTCGCAATCGTCTCTTCAAACTCAGCCGCTGGTACGGAGTCAAGAACCACTCCGGCACCGGCCTGCAGGTGCACATCCCATGGTGCGCCTTCCTTGTGTGCCGCGGTGGGGATCACCATGGTGCGCAGCGCAAGAGCGATATCCATGTCGCCGTTCCATCCAACTGCACCGATACCACCTGAATATGGCCCCCGTCGCACTGGTTCGAGTTCGTCAATGATCTGAATGGCGCGAACCTTGGGTGCCCCACTCACCGTCCCCACCGGAAGCGTGGCACGCAATGCGTCCCAGCAATCAAGACCTGGGCGCAGCTGGCCCGTCACCGTTGAACTGATGTGCATGACATGGCTGTAACGCTCCACTTCCATGCAGCGATCAACATTCACGGTGCCCTGCTCACATACACGGCCAACATCGTTTCTGCCAAGATCAACCAGCATGACATGCTCGGCGCGCTCCTTCTCATCTGCAAGTAACTCAACTTCAAGCGCGCGATCTTCCGCCTCAGTGCCCCCGCGGCGCCGAGTGCCCGCAAGTGGTCGATTGACAACAGTCCGCCCACGAACACGGCAGAGAATCTCTGGGCTTGAAGCCACCAAGATGCACCCTTCCGCCTGCAAATAGATCTGGTACGGGCTGGGGTTGACGACGCGCAATGCGCGGTAAACATCAAAGGGATCTGCCGCCGTGCTGCGATCCTGGCGCCGACTGAGAACGACCTGAAATGCATCGCCAGCACGAATGTATTCCTGCGCGCGAAGCACGGCATGCTCAAATTCCGCACGCGTCATCGAAGCGCGCTCGCCAGGCACGGGGCATGCAGCAATATCAAGATCCACAGCACCTGGCGCCAAGGGTGGCGCCCCAGCAAGCAGTCGTGCACAGAATGTGTCAAGTGCAGTTCGCCCATGCGCCAGTGCACTGGCCTTATCCGGGTGTTCATCACCCGGAACGGAAATCACGGCGTACACCACTTTGGCAACATGATCAAAGACAGCTACTTCGCGATACATCCCGAAATGCATGTCGGGAATGTGACGATCATCAGTTGGCGCTGTAGCAAACGAAAGTTTCCCAGGCTCAAGCCAACGAACGGCGTCGAACGCGCAGAATCCCACCCATCCGCCATGAAATGCATCCGGCATGGCATCGATTGCATGTGGAGCGAAACGTGACCCGAGGCTTCGCACTGTTTCCAGTGGGTTGGCTGCGGTGCTGACTTCTTCCGTGCCACGCGAGCGATCTCGCACGGTGACGGTGTGAGCGCTCGCAAGTACCTCGAGTATTGGCTGCGCACCAAGCATGGACCAACGACCCACCGATGAACCGTTCTCCACACTCTCAAAGAGAAAGCTTGGCGCAGCCCGATCATCCGCCGAGACCAGCCGTCGATAGGCCAAGACGGGCGTAAGTTGATCGCTCATCAGGCGCCGCGAAAGGAGAAACATGGGAACCGATGCAGTCATGACGGGGGGGAGCCTAGCCGCGCGGTGGCAAATCGACGTGCGGCGCAGGCGGCAATTGCGATGGCGTCTGCCACGTCCGGCGGTTCAGGGAGCGTGCGCAGCGCGAACTGCTGCATGACGGCGCGCTGCATCTGCTCTTTACTTGCCTGACCACGACCAGTCAGCGACTTCTTGATCTCGGCGGGCGCAAACTCGTCGATGGGCAAATTTCGGAGTGCGCCTGCAAGCAGAACCACACCGCGACCGTGCCCCATGACGACTGCCGTACTTACATGCGCGCTGTGCACAAAGACTTCCTCAACCGCCATGCGCGCCGGACTGAGTTCTTCGATGAGCGCTCCGAGTTCCTCATGCAGTGCACGAAGGCGCGCTGAAATCGGATCCTTGGCGTTCAGGCGCACAACGCCAGCCTCAATCAGCGCTGGCTCCACTGCACCTGGACGAAGTTCCACACAGGCGTAGCCAGTGATTCGAAGACCTGGATCAATGCCAAGGAATCTCATGGTGTCGGCCCGACTGGTGAGGGCGTTGTTGCGGGGATTGCCAATGATGCCGGCGCTACCTGAGCACTAGTGCGCGCGCGTCGAATCAACAATTCAACGCGTGTTCCGGGCTCTGGCATTCGTTCCGTGTCTGCCTGCCACTCCGGCGCGTCAACATCGACCTGATCGGAAAGCACCGACGTGCACGCAATCATCTCATCGCCGAAGGTGACGATGCCCACAACGCTGCCGGTTCGATCTGCTACGTAATGCTCGCCAGGTCCCATGCTCTTCGTGTTTGATCGTACGCGCGAACCTGCAAAGACCCACGGTTGCAGTGGGAATGCGTGGCCGTTCACCGGGTCACAAATCCAGGATGAAAGCGGCACATCGCTTCCGTTGACGCGCACCCACAATTCAACTGGCGCCCCCCTCGGCGCAACACGCTGCACCGTTGCGGATCCATCAGGAGCGGCACGCCACTCACCGGGCGCACCG
>JBIKQN010000047.1:0-8099 GCA_044349615.1 Phycisphaerales bacterium | reverse complement strand
CAGCTAACTGGCCGCACTCGCCGGAGAGGACAGGGCCGCGCTCAGCGGCCGTCCTCGTAAGGCGATTGCGAGCCAGTAAGAAGGCCGGCTGTGAGCAAACGCCAACCTGGCCGCACTCGCCGGAGAGGACAGGGCCGCGCTCAGCGGCCGTCCTCGTAAGGCGATTGCGGGCCAGTACGAAGCCCGGCTGTGAGCAAACGCCACCTAGCACGCACCCGCATCCCGCCCCGCTACCTCGTCCCAGACTCGTAACTCTGCGGAACCTGCGGAGCCGCATACGGTGAGTTCCCGTTCGCGATTCCCTGCGTGAGCGCCTGCTCCCGTTGATTCTGTGCCTCCAACTCACCGCGCTCATTCTCTTTCCACTGCGGCCCGTTGTTCATGTTCCACGCACTCACCGGCGGCGAATACGCATCGTAACTCTGCGCCTGCGCCAAACGCGTTGCCTGACCGTTGCGATACACAGCCTGCAATTGCTGCTGCCTCGCAGCCGCCTGCTCCTGAGTCGCGCCCTGTGACGGTGGCACTGCCCGCCAAGTAGGCGGTAGCGGCGGCATCGGTCGCGACGGTGGCGGCGGTGCGTGCGAAGGTGTCGGCGGCGCAATCTTGAACTGCGAGCCGAGCGGCTCCGCGCTCCCCGTGAGGACCGGCGCATATGCCCGAATGACACCGCGAACATCGGTCTGCGCCGTGCTGATCGGCGTCATCACGAATGCCACCACCTGCGCTGGATCACTACTGCCAGAAATCGCCAAAAGCATGTCCTTGGGAATGCTGTAATCGCTCACACCCGAAAACACGGTGTGCTGCTCCAAGTGTTTCATGATGTTGATGTTGCGCGCCGTGGGAAGAGCCCACTCCCAGACGCTCGATGACAGCAATGAGGCCTGCGGCACGATCATCCACTGCCACGGCGCGTTCTCCACCTTGCCGTTACGAATCCCCTGCGCCGCATTCGATGGCGTTGGCTCCATTGGCGTCCACGCCACATAGCCCTCACCGTAGGCCCAATTCACATATCCCGGCCCCCACGTCTTGTCTGGAATCCACACCCATCCCTTGTTGCCACCCCACCACGCCCATCGACCATAGTGATAAACGGCCCAACCAAATGGCTCGTAGCTCTGCCAGTACAGACCAAAGCCCTCTGCAACCAACCACTGCCCGTGTGCATACGGCCGCCATCCAGGAAGCACTCCGCGCGGTTGCCAGACCCAGCCCCATTGCCGATCAGGAATCCAAGTCCCGTAGTTGTTCAAGTCCGTCATCATCTGCTGCACAGTGATGGATGTCGCAATGCCGATCGACCCCTGCGCATGCGTGGCTTGAGCCGCAAAGAGCGGCATGAAACCAACCACCGCGAGCAGCAGAACACGAACCATCAATGTCATCCGACATGTTGCGCGAATCATGACAAAGATCGTAGCCCAATCATGACGATCGGCGCAATCGTTCGACGCACTCTGGAACGATTCGCTCCGCTTCCCGCACCTCTGCCTCGGTGGTCAATCGGCTCAGGCTGAAGCGCACGCTCCCATGCGCAACGCGCGGCGGTATGCCCATGGCCAGCAACACTGGTGATGGATCAAGCGAGCCGCTCGAACACGCAGCGCCCGCACTTGCCGAAACCCCACGCTCCGAAAGCAACAAGAGAATTGCCTCAGCCTCTAACCCAGGAAAGCCAATATTCGAGGTATTCCAAAGTCGCTCCGTTCCTCCTGCGTTGACAACCGCATCAGGAATGGCCGCTAGCACCGCGCGTTCAAACTGGTCGCGCAACGCTTGAACCTCTGCACGCTTCTCGCCCGAAAGCCACGTGCGCGCGGCATCGGCCGCAGCACCCATGCCCGCAATTCCTGGGACATTTTCGGTACCCCCGCGCCGTTCCCGCTCCTGCGGACCACCGATCGTCTGCGGCGCCACCCGCACTCCTGATCGAATCCACAAAGCCCCGACGCCCTTGGGACCATGGAACTTGTGCGCCGCGAAACTTGCAAGATCCATGTGCATCGATCGCACATCGCATGACATGCGCCCCACCCACTGCGTTGCGTCAGTATGAAACCGAATCCCACGCGCCCGACACCGCGCGCCAATCTCCGCAATCGGCTGAACCGCGCCAGTCTCATTGTTCGCCCACATCACACTGACGAGTGCGATCTCACCCCCGCGCGACTCAAGAATCTGGTCGAGTGATGCCAGGTCTGCCTTCCCAGCATCGTCACACCCAAGCCAAATCACTTCCGCCATGTTGCGCTTGGCAAGTACCTCGCATGCCTCGCGCACCGCGCTGTGTTCCGTACGCATCGTGACTATCACTCGTCGTTCCGGCATCATGGCGAGCGTGCCGGCAATCGCCAGGCCCGCTCCTTCGGTTCCACCGCTCGTAAAGACAATCTCACGGTCCGACGCGCCAATCAACTGCGCCACCGACTCACGCGCTAGCTCAACAAGCCTCCGAGCCTCCATGCCCGCGCGATGCACACTCGACGGGTTTCCCCAACCCCGCACCATTGCGTCGTTGACCGCCGCCACCACCTCGGGCAGCGGTTGCGTGGTGGCGTTGTTGTCCAAGTAGGAGTGCATCCCACAACGGTAGCCGCAAAAAGCAAAACGGGCCCCTAAAGGAGCCCGCGATGCGCCGAAGCGATCAATGCGGATGAGAGGACTTGAACCTCCACGGGTTTAACCCCACTAGAACCTGAATCTAGCGCGTCTGCCAATTTCGCCACATCCGCAAATCAGGTGGGGCACAAGTATAGCGATCCGGATAGCCCCCGTTCCGGGCCACCGCCCTTCGTAGACTGCATCTGTGTCTTACCACCCACCTTTCGTTGACCCCGCCTTCAAGATGGTGGAAGCGCCGCACCCAGCAACGCTTGAAGAAGAAGTCCTCCTCCGTTATTGCGAAGTCTTGACCGGTCGCGTTGGAGGTCCCGGTGGGCAGCATCGCAACAATGTCGAAACCGCAGTGTGGGTCTGTCACACAGCAACGGGCATTGAAGGCCAAGCCACCGAGCGACGCAGTCAAGTAGAGAACAAGCGCATGGCCGTCCGACGCCTGCGACGCAAACTGGCATCGCATGTTCGCACGCTCGCTTCGCGCGATCATCATGTGTGCAGTCCGCTCTGGAATCAGCGCCGTCAAGGCAACAAGCTGACCGTCAATCCTGAAAGCGAGGATTACCCAAGTCTCCTCGCCGAAGCCATGGACTTGGTTGTGGTGCGCCGCTATGACCTCGGCGGAGCAGCCAAAATGCTAGGCATCACCATGAGTCAATTGAGTCGTCTCATTCACCACGACAAGGGCGCGTTCGCAAAGATGAATGCCGGACGTGTGGCATGCGGACTTCCTGCACTTCGAAAGTAAGCACATGGTTTCACCCGCACATCAGCATGGTCATTTACTCGCACACACCATTCGTGCATTGGTGGCTGAGGAATTGCCTCGCCTCATTGAATTGCGCCATGACCTGCACATGCATCCGGAAATCGGCTACGAGGAAGTTCGCACAAGCGGTGTTGTCCTCCGCGAACTCTCCAACGCCGGCATAGCTCATGTTGCAGGACTTGCGGGTGGCACAGGCATTCTTGCACACATTCCCGGTACTGGCCCACGCGCCATCGCACTGCGCGCAGACATGGACGCGCTCCCGATCGAGGAACGAAGTGGCCGTCCGTGGTCATCCACCATCCCCAACCGCATGCACGCCTGCGGACATGATGGACACACTGCGGTACTCATCGGTGCAGCGCGGGTTCTTGCGCGGATGTCTGCGCAATCACCGCTGCCGCGCCCAGTGACATTCGTCTTCCAACCAGCTGAAGAAGGTGGCGGTGGCGGCAAGCGCATGGTTGACGAGGGCGCGCTCAATGGCACACGCATCGGACCAGCTGCAGAGGAAATCTATGCATTGCATGGCTGGCCAGACCTTCCAATCGGCACCATCGCCACGCGGCGCGGAGCCGTCATGGCAGCGAGTGATCGCATTGAGATCCATATCACCGGTCGCGGCTCACACGCTGCATTCCCTCACCACAGCGCTGATCCAATTGTGTGCGCGGCAGCAGTCATCACCGCCATGCAATCGATCGTTGCCCGCAACATTGATCCACTCGACGCAGCGGTCGTCAGCATCACCGTGATCGAATCCGGCAGCGCATTCAATGTCATCCCCGACCGCGCCGTTCTCAAAGGCACCTACCGCTCACTCAGCGAAGCCACCCGCACCATGCTTGAACGGCGCATCACCGAAGTAGCTGAGGGTGTTGCCCGAGCACACGGCTGCGAGGCGCACTGCAAGCTTCTGCGCTGCTACCCCGTCACAACAAATGATGATGGAGCCGTGGAGCGCTTTGAGAAGGTTGCCCGCGAGACCTTTGGCTCAGAACGCGTTGGCACCCTGCCGACCCCAGTCATGGGCGGCGAAGACTTCGCGTTCTATTGCGCCCATGTCCCGGCCTGCTACTGGGCACTTGGTCTCGCCACGCCAGGCATCAAGTTTCCGCCCTTACATGCACCTGACTTTGACTTCAATGACGACGCCATCGCCGTTGGCGTTGAACTCATGTGCCGATTGGCCGTTCGGGACCCCGCAAGCCTGTAAGTTCTGAGCATTCGGTGGCAAATCTGCACCGCAGCACGCGACTTTCCCGGGATGCGGACTACATTTGTTTCAATGCGCCGACCCGCCCAAGCACTTCACTCCCTGTTCGCCCTCTTCGCCGCGCTGACAGCCACTGTCGTCACGCACGCACAGTTCGCCTCTCAGAACTTGGGGTCACCGCTCGTCGCACTCCCGGCGGATGGCTTGCCGGAGCACCTGCGCCGTTCCGTGACTGCCCTTGCCCCCGATGAACTGGTGTGGAAGGCGATGTCCAAGTCCGACCATGTCCGACTCGAAGGCGTGCCAGTGAGCGCAACGCGCCAACTCAATCTGGTCTTACAGCGCATTGACCCATTCACTGCAGATGCACGCATTGTGGCAGCGCGCATTGATGCCAAGGGGCAGTTGGTTGAACAGGTGCTACCCCGTCCGCAGGGTCAGTGGTGGGGAGGAACGGTTGAAGGTGAACCCACATCCAAGGTGATGCTCTCCCGCAGCGCCGCGGGAATTCTTGGATTCGTTCAGGACTCACACGGCACAGCCGTCATCACCGGCGACCAAATCGGCGGCAAGGGGCCGCTCGTTGCCTATGTGCTCGGCGAACTTCCACCCGGCACCATTGAGTGGGAACCATGGACATGCCAGCAACTCACGGCGCCGATTGACGAACACCTTGGTAACCATTCCGCAGTGATGCTTGTTCAGCCCTGCCGACAGATTCGGATTGCCGTCGAGACCGATTCAGAACTCTTTCAGCGATTCGCCGGAAGCGCTCAACCGATTGCGGCAGCAAGCGCGTACATCGCAACGGTCTTTGCTGGCATCAATCAGATCTATCAGCGAGATCTCCAGATACTGCCATCAGTCAACTTCCTGCGGCTATGGCCAACTGCTGATGACCCGTGGAATCAAAGTGCTGCCGGCGATCAGCTCTACGAGTTCCGAACATGGTGGCAAACCAACATGTCTGCACAGCCGCGCGAACTTGCAACGATGCTCTCAACAAAGGGTCTGGGAGGTGGTGTGGCATGGCTCAGTGTTGCCTGCAACCAGGAATGGGGTTACTCAGTTTCTGGAAATCTTGCCGGCTCATTCCCATACCCACTGATCAACAATCACCCACAAAACTGGGACATCATGGTCACTAGCCATGAACTCGGCCACAACATTGGCTCCATTCATACACATGATTTTTGCCCAACACCAGGGGATAGCTGTGCACCTGCCGGATACTTCGGCTCGTGCCAGACCGCACAGTCATGTATCTCCTCCGGCACCATCATGAGCTACTGCCACACATGCTCTGGCGGCATGAGCAATGTCGTGCTCGACTTTCATCCGCTCTGCATTGATGCCATTGGCGGTTACATGACAAACTCCTGTAACACCGATGCTGGCAGTACCCCTCCAGCATCGGTCGATGATTGGTGCGAGCTCTTCATGGACGGCGGATCGGTCGATGTCGACGTGCTTGCCAATGATGTACTCGCCAACTGTGAATCCATCGTCATCGATTCCTTCGATCCCATCACTCCCGGTGGCGGCGTTGTCATGCGAGTGATCGGCGCCGGTCCGGGCGGCCGTGACATCCTGCGCTACAGCCCGGCCTTCGGATTTGTCGGCACCGACCGCATCGGTTACCAAGTACGCGAGGAATCTGGACAGTTGTCACCGACTGCTTACGTGAACGCCGTTGTGATCTCACTGCGCACGCCCGACTACCCGGTTGGTGATACGCCCGGATTGACCACCAACTATTACGCCCTCACCGCGCCGACCGAGCTTCCAAACTTCGCCACCCTCAGTCCGTACCTCACCACCACTTCAGCGGATGTCAATTACGCGTCCACGAATGGGACATTTGCATCCAGCAATCGCAGTGACAATGTTGGAGCCGTGTGGACAGGTTGGTTGAGGGTGGATCAACCTGGCAACTACCAGTTCTCCCTCACCAGCGACGACGGATCACGGCTCCTTATTGGTGGAGCATCCATCGTCGACAACAACGGGCTTCACGGCATGCAGGAGGCAACTGGAACTCTCGCACTGGCGGCCGGCAAACACCGATTCGCCATCGAGTTCTTTGAGGCTGGCGGCGGGGCTGGATGCATTGCCCAACTCCAAGGTCCAGGCATGACCAAGGCCCCCATTCCGGCAAGTAGGTTGACGAGTGGCGGATCCCGGTCCCGCTTTGACCTCTCGGGGGACGGCCGCGTGAACGGGGCAGACCTCGGGATGTTCCTTGGGCTCTGGGGCTCCACTGGCGGACCTGCTGACTTCAACCTTGATGGCACAGTGGATGGCGCTGACTTGGGCGAACTCCTCGGCGCATGGAGTGTCTGATAACCAACTAAGCCGGGGGTCCACCGCCCCAAAGAAGGAGGCCGAGCGCGCAGCGATGCACTTGCATTGTTGTCGGGTCTCGCTATCATCCGACCCTTCACCCCGCACCGCTTGAACGACTGATCCGCGCCAGAACTCCACCTGTCAATGTGGGAACCCTGGCCTCGCCCAACGTAGGGCCGGCTCGGTCGGAGGTAGGAACCATGGCCAAGAAGGTCACGAAGCAATTTAAGTTGATGGCACCAGGCGGCAAGGCCACTCCGGCCCCACCGCTCGGTCCTGTCCTCGGCGCCAACGGCGTTAACCCCGGTCAGTTCATCACGAAGTTCAACGACTTGACCAAGGCCCTCAACGGCCGCGTGGTCGGTTGCATTGTCACGGTTTACGCCGACAAGAGCTTCGACATTGAAATCAAGACCTCCCCGGTCTCCGCGCTCATTAAGGACGCGATCAAGATCGAGAAGGGCTCGCCAGTCCCCCACACTCAGAAGGTCGGCAAGATCACCAAGGATCAGATCCGCAAGATCGCCGAAGAAAAAATCAAGGACCTCAACACCACCAGCCTTGACGCTGCAATGCGCATCGTCATGGGAAGCGCACGCTCGATGGGCGTGACAGTGGAGGGGATGTAAAGCCATGGCTATCGCCAACAAAGATGTGAAGAAGATCGTCGGCAACTCCAAGCGCATGCGCGCTGCGCAGAGCCACATAGTTGTCAATCCCGTCACCGCTGCCGAAGCAATCGCAGCGCTCCGCAAGTTCAAGGCCACCAAGTTTGACCAAACGGTCAACGTGGTGTTCCACCTTGGAATCGACCCGAAGGCAGCTGATCAGGCGCTTCGTGGTTCGATCGCCCTGCCCCACGGCATTGGTAAGACCGCACGCGTCATTGCGTTCTGCGGTTCTGACAAGGTCGCGGCTGCGAAGGCCGCCGGCGCTGTCGAAGCTGGGTCTGATGACCTGGTTGCGAAGGTCGAAGGCGGATGGATGGAATTCGATGTCGCCATCGCAAGCCCAGACATGATGCGCGTCGTCAGCAAGCTCGGAAAGGTGCTTGGACCGAAGGGTCTCATGCCCTCGCCGAAGGCTGGCACCGTGACTCCGAATGTTGCAGACGCCGTAAAGGAATACGCAGCAGGTAAGCAGGAG
>JBIKQN010000046.1:0-8334 GCA_044349615.1 Phycisphaerales bacterium | reverse complement strand
CGTGACGGGATCTGGCAACGTGGTCATGAGCACAGTCAATCTTGTCGCGGACAGCGCATGGTCCATGACCAACATTGTCACCATGGTTGTAGCCATCATTGGCATGATTGCCGTGGCGTTCGTGGTTTGGAAAGCAGTACAGCGGCAAGAGGCGGGCGACACCACGCTAGAAGCCAAGTTGAAGGCTGATGATGAACGGGCGGCGAAGGGGCGGATTGAGGAGTTCGGGGTTCCCCCGGACGACCAGGTCCGAAAATAAAGAACGCCCGATGGGGTTTAAACCATCGGGCGCATCGGTCTCCCTTGTGAGGGAGGAGGGAAAGGCAGAGTTGGCCCTTTTCGCCTCCTCAACAGCAATCTTCGATCTGTGTGAAATGTAGCCCGGCTCGTGCTGATTGCAAGTAAATGGCTAGCTGATTCTTGATTGGTACGAAAGGGCATTTCTTTGCAGAACCGCTTGGTGATCCATAAGTTCTTTCCAAAGCTGCAATTGTGTTGGATGTATGAGGTCGGATTCCTCGCCAATACTGCCGGAAATTTCCTTGATATTCATACGGTTTCCAGTGCCGATGGCAGCCAAGATTGCGGCTCCTAGGGCTGTGCTGTTTGGGGTATCCGCCCGCCGGACGGGTAGTCCAAACGCACCAGCATGCATGGCGGTCCAAAGCGGGCTTTCAAACCCACCACCGGAACCAATGACCTCGGGCGGACTGATCCCCGCTTGCCGAATCAGGTCCATACAGAGACCCATGGCGGCAGCCACGCCCTCCATCACTGCTCGCGTGAAGTGCGCTTGCGTATGAGCGATGCTGATGCCATGAAAGCCACCACGCGCGTGCGGATTGGTAAGCGGGCATCGTTCCCCTGCAAGGGTTGGAACAAAGCGGAGACCCTCGCAGCCGGGTTGAATACTGGCAGCATCGCGGTCGAGCAATTCATAGACAGAGCACCCCTCGGTGTGTGCGCGGGCGGCAACATCTCGGGCGAGGGTGTTGAGGTACCAACTCAGGCTGCCTGCAGCGGAGAGCATCACGCTCATCAGGTGCCACCGACCTGGGAGCGCATGGCAGAAAGCGTGCAGCGCACCGTCAGGCGATGCGCGGAATGAATCGCTTGCAGCGAAGATCACGCCGGATGTTCCTAGATTTGCGGCTACTGCGCCCGGGTGAACGATGCCCGAGCCGATGGCATTTGCGGCTTGATCACCAGCACCAGCAACCATAGGAATGCCAGGGGTAAGGCCCATGAGGCTTGCAGCGGAATCGGAGAGGCGGTCAACGAGATCTGGCGATTCATGGCATACGGGAACTTGCGAAGCGTTGATCCCAAGATCACGCAGCATCTCCATGCTCCATGCTCGGCGCGCTACGTCAAAGTAGAGGGTTCCGCTTGCATCGGCAACATCGGTCGCGCGTACAGAGCCAAGTTTGAGGCGCACATAGTCCTTGGGTAGTAACACGCAGTCTGTCGCGTTCCAAATGGCTGGCTCATGACGTTGGATCCAGCGGATCTTGGGCGCGGTGAACCCAGCAAGCATTCGATTACCAGTGCGAGCCAAAATGGTTTCGCGTCCGATGTCCTGTTCAATGCGTTCGCATTCGTCGGCGCTACGGGAATCATTCCAGAGAATGCATGGTCGCAGGGGTGTGTTGGTGCTATCCACCAAAGTGGCGCCATGCATCTGGCCGCCGAAGCCGATTCCGGCGATGTGGTGGGCAACATCAGGATGCCCATGGCTGACGGCGGCAGCGAGCGCGGCGCGTGTTGCTTGGTGGGCGGCGCGCACCCAGTCGTCGGGGTTCTGTTCGCTCCACTCTGGGCGCGGCGTGGAAAGGGGATATTCGACCGATGCGCTGGCAACAGGGATGCCCTCAGCCGTAGCGATCAGCGCCTTCAGCGAGGATGTGCCAATATCAAGGCCAAGGAAGAGTGGTGCTGCCATCACATGAAGGTGTACGCGAGCGGGCCGAAGTTGTGTTGTCGCACGTACTAGGACGCCACTTCGGCACGCGCTAACCGATTCTGAACCAGATGCTCACGGTCGGGATATGCGCGTTCCCTAGCCTCTCGTCCTCAGGTGGGGAGTCGCGCCTGCGACTTTGCCCGACTTTGATCGATCAGCACCCCCCTATGGGTGAAGGTGAATGAACCATGAACAGTTGCCGACTTCTTGCCATCTTCGCGCACCGCGCCCACGTCTGGGTGCTGGCCTCCGCATCAATAGTTGGTGTGTCACTCCTTGTGGAACCGGTGAGTGCATCCGCGCAGCCATGGCAGGACGCAGCGCCAGCCGCAAAGCAGTCCGCGCCTGCTTCGAAACCGAAGTCGAAGCCAAAGCCTGCCGAGGCACCCGCTAAGCCTGCAGCCGCTCCCGTTGCGCCCGCCGCTGCTCCACCAACCCTAGATGAAACACGGCTGACTCTCAATAAGTGGATTGAGACTCAGCAGATCATTTCCAAGGAGCGTAACGATTGGCAACAAGGCAAAGAGATCCTGCAAGGTCGCATCGAGTTGGTGGGCAAGGAAGTGGGCGTTCTCAAGGATCGAATTACCCAGTCTGAGTTGGCTGTGGTGGAGTCGAATAAGAAGCGAGACGAACTGACCGCCGAGAACGATCAACTGAAGGCAGTCACAACCCAACTTTCTGATGCGGTCACCACGATGGAAGGGCAGGTACGAAAGCTTGCGAAGTTGATGCCAGAGCCAGTGAACACGAAGCTTCTCCCTCTGCTGCAACGCATGCCTGCGGACCCTGCAAACACGCGGGTGTCGACCGCGGAGCGCTTCCAGAATGTCCTTGGAATCCTGAACGAATTGAACAAGGCAAACAGCGAAATTTCTGTCTCCTATGAAATTCGAACGCTTGCCGACGGATCATCAAGCGAAGTTCAAGTGTTTTACGTTGGCCTTGCTCAGGCCTACTACATCAGCCCGCGAGGACTGGCTGGTATCGGCCGTCCCACCGAGGATGGTTGGAAGTGGGAATCGGCTTCTGCCGCCACTTCGGCGCAGATTACGCAGGCACTCGAAATCATTCAGGGCAAGCAGACTCCTTCCTTCGTCCCCCTTCCGATCACAATCAAATGATTACATTCAAACGCACCATTCACATGGCATGGGTCGCACTGATGGTCGGCGGCACCGTTATGGCGCAGTCGCCATCGCAATCCGTGGAGGTCAATCCTGCCATTGGCAAGGCATCTCGTAGCGCGGAGGCTGAACTCAACAAAAGTATCAGCGAGTTAAACGGTATGCGCGCCCTCATATCTTCAGAGAAATTGCCGCTCGCGCAAGAGCTCACATCACTTGAAGAGGGTGTGGTGCAACTTCGCAAGGATGGCGACAAGGTGCAGCGACTTGTTGATGCAGGCGCATTGGAAATCGGCACGCTAAAGGCGGAGATGAAGGCTCGTCAAGATGAACTGAGTTACATCAGCAGCCTGCTTGATGAGTATGCGCGTACCTTTGAAACCAAAATTGGCGTAGGTGAGATGCAGGTCTACAGTGAGCCCGTCGAGACGGCCAAGCAGGCTGTCGAGAACAAGACGCTCACGCCAGTCGAACGATTTGCCCGGCAGACAACATTCACCAGTCTGACCATTAAGCGACTATTCGATGTAGTGGGTGGCATGCGATTTGTTGGCGTTTCAGTAGACACCATGGGTACTGTGTTGCAAGGGCAGTTTGCAATGATCGGACCTATTGCGCTATTTCGCGCGGATTCTGGTGTTGCTGGAATAGCCGTCTCCCAAGTTGGATCAGCGAATCCCCTAGTACGTCCCCTTGAGGGAGAACTCGCGGGGTCGATTGGAGCACTCGTAGCTTCTGGCGAAGGAACGCTGCCGCTTGACCCATCCCGCGGTGGCGCACTCAAGGCTCTTGTGCAAAAGACAAACATTGTGCATGTCTTTGAGAAGGGCGGACCAATCATGTGGCCGCTGCTGCTTTCTTCAGTGGCAGCAGTAGCGGTCGTTCTTGAGCGATTGCTCTTCCTCCTGAATGAGCAACGAAAGCGCAGCCCGAAGACCGTTGCCAAGTTCTTTGTTGAGGTCGGTAAGGGTGATCTTGCTGCCGCGATTGCCACTGCCAAGAACTCAAAGGATGCGGTGGTTACGACGCTCGGCTATGCGCTTGAGCACCGAGATCAGTCGCTTGGTCATGCATTGGTGTACGCAGAGACGCGTGCCTTGAAGCGCTATCGCCGAGGCATTGCCATTCTTGATACGGTCATTACATTGGCTCCGCTCTTGGGATTGCTAGGAACGGTCACGGGCATGATGGCATCGTTCTCCGTGATTGGAGGTGACCTTAGTTCGCCTGGTGCTATCACCGGTGGTATCTCTGAGGCGCTGATCGCTACCGCCTTTGGTCTAGTGATTGCAATTGTTTCGCTCTTGCCGTTTAACTACCTGAACAATCGCATCGAGGGCATTGAGACGGAGATGTTGGCGGCGGGCGAGCAGCTCAAACTGCTAGTCGATTCCAACCCGCGCCGTAGCGCAGCGAGTAGGCGCGCAGAGGAAGAAGCGGAAGAGGAAGAGTTGACCCTCAAAGTCGACCCCTACCACGGAACAGCCACATCTTTAGGAGGCTCCTGACATGGCTGGCGGTGGTGGCGGACTACGACGCGGTAAGAAGAAGGGCGCGCGTATTGAGATCATTCCGCTGATTGACATCATCTTCTTCCTCCTAGCGACCTTCATCATGGTTTCGCTCAGCATGTCCAAAAACCAAGGAGTGCAGGTAGCGCTACCTGGTGCAACAACTGCGCAGTCCTTAGGCGAGCAGTCTGAACTGGATAAGGCAGTGACCATTAGTGTGAACGAAAAGGGTGAGATCTTCTTCAACAAGGACAAGATTTCCTTGGCGCAATTGCCCATGAAACTACAGACCTACAAGGTGACTGCTAAAGACCCAAAGGTCATAATCAATAGCGACGGCAATGCGGACTTTAAATTCGTGGTTGGCGTTCTTGACGAGGTGCGCAAGATTGGCATCGCGAAGGTCGGAATCAATACGGACAAGAAGTGAGCAAGGCCCGGACAATCCTCTGCATTGTTGGCGCATTGCTAGTGCACGCGTTGATCATTGCGTTTGGTGGGATCCTGTTTCTTAGTGAAGAGGTCAATCAGCCAAGCCGCCGTGATGTAGAGCTATTGAATGAAGATGTTCAGAAAGACAAAGTGGAAGATCAGGAGAAGGAGATTGTTCAGCCTGATCTAAAGGCGGAGTCTGATGCGCCGCCCGATCCTAATCAGGTGCTGGCGAGCGTTGATGCGCCCGCAGATTCGAGTGATGCGCCGGCGTTGGACTCTGCAAGTTTGGGGGCTCTGGAACAAGCGCTCAATGGTGGTAGCGCTGGTGGTGCCTCTGACTTTGGTGGTGGGGCATCGCTGTCGTCGGGCGGTCGAATCGGCGGTACTGGTAAGGCTGGCGTTGCGGATCAGGAGTTTCAGGGCGCATTCAGCATGTCAGAGATTGATCAGCGTCCGCGGCCCGTACACCAAGTAGCTGGGGCCTATCCATCAGAAATGCGTGCCAAAAATGTTGAGGGTGTGGTCACGCTGATCTTTATCGTTGATGACACCGGTCGCGTGGTGAACCCTCGCGTGGAGAAGTCATCACATCCACAATTTGAAGCGCCGGCATTGGCTGCCGTGCGCCAATGGAAGTTTGAGCCAGCCATCAAGGGTGGCCAGCGCGTGAGCTGCCGAATGCGCGTCCCGTTTCGCTTTCAACCGAGCTAATACATGAACTTTGATAGCAACACCCCGTTTCGATTTGTTACATCAATGCTGCTCACGGCAAGTACGGTTGTCAGTGTGCCTTGCTTCGCAGCAGCAGGTGCGTCGACGGGGCCTGGCAGTGAGGCTCCTCCGCCGTCGATGAAGATTTCGCAGCCAGACCTAGCCGTGATTTGGAACGACCCTGGATTCCAGAAGTCATTCATCGGCGGTTACGGAGTGAGCGCAGACATAGAGCCTCGCATTGCACAGGATGACATGGCGCTCTTAGAGCTTGTTCGCCAGCTCATGGCAGAAGAACTCCCTGCGGCGGAGACATTGCTCAAGGAGTCAGTTCGCCCCGAGGTGTCTGCCGTTATTGATCTGACCTTGGGCGGGGTCCAGTTTCAGCAGGACAAGATTGACGATGCTTTGGTGAACTACCGCAACGCAGTGGCGAAGTTTCCGAACTTCCGACGTGCGTACCGAAGCATTGGGTTGATCTGTACACGCAAGAGCCAATACGAGGCGGCTATCGCGGCGTTTAACAAGATGATTGAGCTTGGCGGTGCGGATGCCTACTCATATGGGCTGCTTGGATTCTGCCATTCGGCGCGCGGCGACTATCAGCCCTCTGAGGCAGCGTATCGCAACGCCCTTCTCTTGCAGCCGGAGAATGTGGAGTGGCGCCTTGGTCTTACGCGATCAGTGTTCAAGCAGGCGAAGTATGAAGATGCGGCGAGCCTTCTTGATGTTCTCATCACCAACTTCCCCGACAAGGCGGACTTTTGGCTTCTTCAGGCGCACACGTACCTTGGTCTGAAGCAGCCAATGAAGGCAGCGGTGAATCTAGAGGCACTTGATTCCATCGGTAAGTCGACGGTGGACAGCCTATTCACGCTGGGCGACATCTATGTATCTGAAACGCTGCCAGATATGGCATTCAGCGCTTATGACCGCGCTATCACTAAGAATCCAACCCAACCAGTTTCTAGGTCCATTCGAGCCGCTGAGGTGCTAGCCGCGCGCGGGGGATTGCTTCAGTCGAAGGCGCTGCTTGCGCGCGTAAAGGAAAATTGGAGTGACACGCTGACCGACACAGATCGCCGCAAGGTGTTGAAGTTGCAGGCGCGACTTGCAATGAACAGCGGCGCTGGCGATGCAGAGACAGCTGCGGTACTCGAAGAGGTGATCGCGCTTGACCCGCTCGATGGTGAGGCCCTGATGCTGTTAGGGCAGCACTACAACCGAGTCGCCCAGCCCGACAAGGCAATTCTTTACTATGAGCGTGCCGCAAGGATTGATGCCTTCGCCGCCAACGCCAAAGTAAAGATTGCGCAAGTATTCGTGGCGCAGGGGCGCTTTAGTGAAGCACTGCCTCTCCTTCGTGATGCACAATCCTTAAAGCCGCGGGAGGATATTGCCCGCTACATCGAACAGGTGGAGCGCGCCTCTAAGAGCAAGAGGTAGCCCAATTGCAGTCTGAGTTTGGTTCAAAGTTGTGCGCCAACTAGATTTGGATTGCGCTAAGAAATGTCGGAATCACCGATTTACAACCTGTAATTCGACTGTTTTTAGATGGCAACGCAATGCTTACACGAAATGAATGTGGCTTTCGTAGAACACCTAGCGCGAAGGAAACATACCTGAGGCAGAATTGCTTCATGCACTTCGCGATGGGTCGTCGTCCGATTCTGTCGCCCTTGGTTTGGTTGAAAGATCTCTACCCAGAAAGACTTGATTCAATGAAGACTGCAACAACTAGCCGCTGGATTGCGGCAACTCTTGGCGCCTCAATGATTGGCAGCATGGCCCATGCAGCCGAAGTACTGGTATCGACAGACATCACCACATCCACAACGTGGACTAGTGACAATGTTTACAACCTTCAGGGCAGCCGCTATGTCACTAACGGCGCAACACTGACCATTCAGCCAGGAACCATCATTGCGAGCGATCTTGGTGGATCTCTTGCGGTGACCCGTGATGCTCGAGTCAACGCAGTTGGTACAGAGTCACAGCCGATCATCTTCACCTCGAAGATTGACTACGACACGTGGACCCCAACGAATCCGCGCGGGCAGTGGCGCGCAGTTGCCAATGAGTGGGGCAACATCACGCTGTTGGGTAATGCTTACATTGGCAAGTACGGCAACGGCGCTGTTGCAACCAACACTGCGGCCCCTAATGCTGGAAACTACGCCAATATGGAAGGTCTTGTGAGTAGCGGTACCCCGGGCGACACCCGTACCTTTTACGGCGGTGGCAATGATCTTGACAGCAGTGGAGCGTTCCGATTTGTGTCGCTCCGCTACGGCGGCAGAGTGGTTGGCCTTGGTAACGAGCTGAACGGTCTCTCTCTGGGAGCGATCGGCAAGGAAACCGTCATTGATCACATTGAGATCATGAACAACGTTGATGACGGTATTGAGATCTGGGGTGGCACTGTCGACCTGAAGTACTTCAGTATTTGGAACATCGGCGATGACTCATTCGATGTTGACCAGGGATGGCGCGGTCGTGCGCAGTTCGGCCTGATCGTTTCCGGTTACTCGATCCCAGGTGCTGCTTCGGGTTCCGGATTCCCTGACTCAGCGGTTGAGATTGATGG
>JBIKQN010000045.1:0-8349 GCA_044349615.1 Phycisphaerales bacterium | reverse complement strand
AGGAGATGTTGATCATCGCCGGTGAGAATGTGTTCCCGCGCGAAATTGAGGAAGTGGTTGCCCATCATCCATTCATCAAGGACGCCGCTGTGGTGGGGCTACAGGATCCGTCTCGCGGCGAAGTGCCGATTTGCTTCGTTGAGTTGAAGGAAGGCGCTGTGTGGGATGAACACGCTGTTCGCGCCTTTGCTCGCGAGAAACTTCCGCCCTACAAGGTGCCGCGCGAATTTCGCGTGGTTGAGGCACTGCCTCGCAATCCCACTGGAAAGATCATGCGTCGAGCGCTTTCAGAACGGTTGAAGGCGGAAGGCTGATTGGCTGCGCAGCGCAGCGGAGCCTCGTGCCTTGATAGCCAACTCGCTTTACGGACACGCGCCCCACGCGCCGAGCAGAATTCCAAGGTCGGCGCCATTGATCTGGCCATCAATGTTGAGGTCTCCGATGCCATAGAAGCCCCAATTACCAAGCAGCAGACCGATGTCTGCTCCATCCACAACATGATCCCGATTGAGGTCTGGCGGACAGAATGCCGGGCAGACAGGACCAGGCGCAGTCAGGGTGATTCGCCCAGGACCAGCAATCTGAGAGCTCTCGCCCCCAACTCTGATCAAGTAGGTGTTGCCGCAGACTGCCGCAAACTGCACCCGCGCTCCAGTACTAGGACTGCAGATCACGCTGCTTGAGCCGCAGCCCGCAACCGTTGGCGCTGCGCAAGTGCCGCCGTACACCACAATCCGTAGATCCGTGGCCGAGCCGCATGTACTGACGACCACATTTCCTGAGCGCTCGCCGTTGTACGAGTACCACAGATCGGGTCCCATGACCACGCCAGTGCCGACCTCGCAGGTGGCAGGAACATTTGGTCCTTCAGACACCGCGCGCATGGTGGTGAATTCAATGGTCTGGCCAATGCTAAGAGGCAGGGCGCCAGCACAGGTGTCGTTCACGGGGATTGGAGCACCGCAGGTGACGGCCGCTTGGCGAGCGCAGTCGTAGTCCCATCCGCTATTGCAGCAGAAAGGATCGATGGCGCAGGTTGCTCCGCAGCAAGTGGCATCTTCGCAACCGGGATTGGCATGCACTTCAAAGCATGGTCCAGCGTTACTTGAGCACACTGGCGAGCACCCTAATTGGGATACTTCCACGCGAACCGTGTAGCGCGGGAGTTGGTCGCATAGGATTTCTGCGCTTGCGCCTACTGTCGGAAATGTTCCAGGTGCCACGAGTACCCAATAGTCACCAGGGGCAACGCATGCAGCGGTCGTGGCATCGACACAGTTCGGTGCGTTCACGGAGATCACTGCGCCTGGAATATTCACTGGGCACAACGCCGGAACAAGCACCGCGAAGGCAGGAACAGTTGATGCAAGGTGAAGTATGGCTCGGGCTGTACCGTCGCCATCGGTGTCCGGAATGGTGACGGAATAGATATCTCGGTCGCCACTCCATACGCCCTTCACTAGAAAGCCATTGAGTTCACCACATGCCCCGTTCGTGAGACTCATAGGCGTAGCCGTCTGACCGGCGCTCTCGCAGGGATCATTATTGCGCGATCCGCAGCCCTCAGGTTCAGTGGTGGCGCCGGCAGGGCAAGAGACAGTGCATCCGCTGCAGTATTGCACAGCAAACTGCACGCAGAATTGATCCCATGCGCCTGTGCAACATGAGGGATCGATACCGCACACCACATTGCAGCAGGTGCTGTCTGAGCACCCGGGAGTGGAATGAACCGCAGTGCAGTCGCCTTGACCAGGTAGACCGCATTCAACTGGCGGTGCAGTCACGCAGTAGAAGTCAGCCATGAAGACGCATGTGCTGTCCCACATGGAACTACAGCAAAATGGATCAGCGGTACACACTGCATTGCAGCAAGTGCCGTCTGAGCACGCGCCGTTGTTGTGTGGCGTAGTGCAGGTCCCGCTTGCGGTGGCTCCACACAATCCAATGCAGTTCGAATCCGCTGTCGCTGCACAGCTCGCATCCCACGTCACGATGCAGCACTCTGGGCTGATGGCACATACGGTGTTACAGCAATCGCTATCGCTACATCCGGGCAGCGTATGAGCAGTCAGGCAACTGTCCGTGCCGTTGCCGCAATTTTGCGCAAGCGCGTAGGGTGCAACCGCGAAGGCGGTCGAAGCACTTATCGCGAGCATCGCTCTGGATAGCAGTTTGAAAGAGTTCATGAGTGGGGTGGGGAGAGGAAAGATGCTATCCAAGGTTCGCATGTTCACGGCAGACTGGTGCGCCAAAGTTGGTAATCCATGCGGTTCGGTCACGATTCATCCACTGCAGTTCCCCCACGCGCCGAGCAGTACGGCCAAATCAGCACCATTCACGAGCCCATTGTTGTCGAAGTCACCAACACCGGTCCCAGCCCAGTTGCCAAGCAAGATCCCAAGATCTGCGCCGTTCACTATGCCATCATGATTAAGGTCTGTTGGGCAAGGGGAGATACAGGTCACAGTCCCTTCAGCAATGCTGAGCGTTCCGGTTCCAAAGCCCGCTGATCCCCATGAGCCGATTCGAATCCAATAGGTTCCGCCGCAGGAAAGGCCGGCAGTCAGGGTGCTGAGATTGCCGCAGTAGTCATCGTTGCAGGCAATGACCGTTGCTCCGCTACTTTCTGGGCAGCCGCTCCAAAGTTCTAGGCGCGTATCAAAGGTGGCTCCAGCGCAGGTGGAGATGGTGACAGTGCCGTTGAAAGCAGGCGAGTAGGAGAACCAAATGTCGTTAAAGAATCCATCGCCAAGGCAGCCACCCGACGGAGCGGTTGGCGCATTGCTGACAGCAAGCGTGTTATCAAAGGCGTTAGCACCGGGCTGAGCAACGGTAGCTGTGGCGCAGGTGTCGTTTGGCGTGCCGCCGCTACCGCCGCCGCAAGACACATTCAATGTTCCAGTACCGCCAGTCGAGTTGCCACCAACACGAATCAGATATTCAGTGCCCTGAGTGACCGTCATGATCATCCGGCTTGTCAATCCAGTACAGCCCGTACTGTCATCATTGCATGCAATCAGCGTGCCTTCGCATGATGTGTAAGCCGCAAGGCGAGTGTCAAAGCTAGCGGTTGTGCATGTGCTGACGACGGCCTGGCCATTACAGGTGGCCACGTAGCGGTACCACATGTCCTTCACAATCGTGAGGCCGTAGCCTTCATTGCAGAGCGGATCGAGCGGCGGCGTACTATCCGTAGCAGCATCGGTATTGAATGTGGTATTGCCATTTATGATCGTGATCGCCCCTGAGCAATCATCGTTTGTAGGCTGTGGAATCACTGTGA
The DNA here is from genome assembly GCA_044349615.1 of Phycisphaerales bacterium. Taxonomy (GTDB): domain Bacteria; phylum Planctomycetota; class Phycisphaerae; order Phycisphaerales; family SM1A02; genus UBA966. The sequence goes on along the minus strand of JBIKQN010000045.1, from coordinate 5,066 downwards.
AAGTGACTGTTCCGGTTCCGGTTGAGTCGTAGCCACCAAGGCGAATGCGCATTGGGGTGGCGCCATCGGAGACCACGTCAATCCGGCTTGTGAAGCCATCGCAACCCGCGTAGTCATCATTGCAAGCAAGGGTCAATCCATCGCAGTTGTCATAGGCAGCAAGCCGCGTGTCGTAATTGGCGGTGCCGCAAGTGGTGACGCGTGCGACGCCCGCAGCCGGAGTCCAGGAATACCAAACATCCCGAGTGATGCCAGTGCCGCTTCCTTCATCGCATAGCGGGTCCATCGGCTGCGGTGAGTTTGTTGCAAGGCGTGTATCGAAGGCGATTGCGGCTCCGAGCGCTGGTACAACTTGCGCGGTGTTGCATTCGTCATTGCTTGGCGGGGTGGCATCGCATGGACTGGCATTCAGCGTCAGAACATATTGGCTGTTTGCAGTATCTGTGCATGGGAAACCAGAGAAGACGGTCGTTGCAACAAGAAGTCGATATGTTCCAGCGGCAACGCACGCCGTGGCGGTGCCTGGGCACGAAGCTGCATCCGGGTTACTCGAAGCAAGCACCGTAGGAGAGCAGTCGTCGTCAAGTAGGAAGACGCGTCCGGGTCCCTTTGAGTACAGCTCAAGTGAAATGGTTGATCCGGTATCGACCGTAAACTCGTACCAATCCGTATCGCGCGCGTCACCGTCTGCCCAGTATGTTCCTTGAACGCGCGCGCCGATCGCAATAGTTTGAACGGCCGCTCCCGTGTCATTGCATCCGCCATTGAGATCGCTGCCACATGGCTCAGCCTCTGTCATGTTTGAAGACGGCAGTGTGCATGTCCCAGCACCGCATGCGCCGCACAGAAGCGAGGCGCGTAGAGCGCACGTGGCGTCCCAACTGCCGTCCGAGGAGCAGCAGTACGGATCCTCATTGCAGACAAGACTGCAGCATGAAGCATCGGAGCAGAATGGTGTTGTTGCCGCAGCACAACAGTCATTGGTACTGGTGCCGCACGTGGGTGGCGGCGGGGCATTTGGTGTGATTTGCAGCTGACCAGCTCCAGCGCTTGTGACATCAAATCCACCGACGGCAATCTTGTACGTGGTGCCGGCGGTGGCCACAAACTGCAACTTGCTTGTGAAACCGGTGCAGCCCGCCCCATCATCGTTACAGGTGATGATGTTCACGGTGCTGCACGAAGAAAATACAGCGATTCGCGTATCAAATGCAGCCAAGTCACATGTGGAGACTTCCAAGTTCCCTGACGCGGTTGCCAAGTAAGAGAACCACCGGACTCGGTGAAGAGTGTCGTCGCCTGCGGATCCAATATCACAGATGCCCGAAAGATTCACGCTTTCGTTTGAGGACACCGTGTTAAAGGCATTCAGTCCATCGTTGGCAGTGATGGCGGTAGCGCATGTACCACCGCCTGTTTCGGTTGATCCGTCCGCAGCAATGTTGACACTACCGACACCGTTTGTGGTGGAGCCGAAGCCGCCAATGGCGATGTAGTACGCAACGCCTGAAACTGCAGGAAACGAAACTTTTGACGCCCAAGCCTGGCCACTGGTAATGGTGCAGCCCGCGGTGTCATCGTTACACGCAATCACAGTGGAGAGATTGGCGCAATCGGTGAAGACGGCCATCTTTGAATCAAAGGACACGGAACCGCAGGTGCGTGCGATGTAGGTCCCGCTTGCTGGAGCCACAAATCGCACCCAAGTGGCGTTGTAGATGATGTCAGTTCCTATGACTGAGAGATCGCAGATCCCGGTCAGGTTCACATGGTTGCCTGCTGAAGTTGAAATGGCAGTGTTACCAAGTGAAGCCGGGAGTGGCGAAGCGCATGTCTGCGCCGAAGCCTGTTGACAAACACATACAAGAGCTGCAGCAATGGCTACAGCACACGCGTGTTTCATGGCTTTCATGGCTTCTATGGCTTTCATGCTCGTCATCGGTCAGCGGTCTCAGTCGTCATCATTGGTCGCTGGGTTGAAGGTTGCTGTGGTTGATGCTTCATATCCATCGGGCTTGGGCTCAGAAAGCCGTCGTCCGCAGCCATTGTCACGGAATCCTGCCTTGTGTCATACGGTCAATCAAGGCTTGAGCACTCGGAAATCCCTAACTTATTGCACTCATACTGCTGGTGTGAGCGAAATGTTCAGGGATTTCCGCAATGGCTCGTTCGGTTGCCCGGCCTGGCTACTGGCGTAGAACCTCGCCATCGGCTCCGGGTTAGACTTCTGGGACCCAGAGGACCGGGTGACTGCCACCGTGGCGGCAACGAGCGTCCCTGGTCCGCCCTGCACATCGAGAACACCCGAATGTCCGTCACCATCGGATCACACGCCCCAGCCTTCAAGCTCCCCGCACGCCCTGGACACGAGATCGACCTAGGTAATGTTCTTGGCAAGCAGAAGGTTGTCTTGCTCTTCATTCCTCTCGCCTTCAGTCCTATGTGCACGACCGAGTTCTGCACCTTCCGCGATGACTGGTCCAACTGGTCAAAGCTCGGCTGCGCGGTGTATGGCATTTCCGTTGACAGCCCGTTCGTCACCGACAAGTTCAAGCAGGAACTTTCCATTCCTTTCGACATCCTCTCTGACTTCAACAAGGAAGTTAGCCGCACCTATGGGGCGCTTTACGAGAACCTGATGGGTCTGAAGGGCGTTGGAAAGCGCGCCGCGTTTGTCATCAATGCGGCTGGCAAGGTGGTCTATGCAAAGGTGAACGAAGAAGCAGGGCAGCCAGTTGACTTTGCGGCCATTCACAGTGCTGTGGAGTCTTGCTGATGCGAATGGGCAATCGATCGGTGGCGGCCACTGCGGTGGCGTTATCCATGATGTTCGCCATGATGCCGGGCGGGTGCTCCACGTTTGCCACGCCTCATTCCGCTGGTGGAATTCTTGTCATTGAGGTTCCTGCAGCCAGTGGTCCCGATGGAGCCGAAGCAGATCGCTCGACTCATGAGGGCGAAATGATGGTGGGCGAGCGACTGGAAGTTCGGCTCGGCGCGTATGCCGGAACTGGTTTCTCGTGGTCGATTGCGGGTCCAGTTCCAGCGAACATGCAGATGACCACTGCGGACCCAGCGGGTATCACTGAGTCAATGGATCGGAAGAATCCTCGACCCGGTGGCGCCACCATGTCGACCTTTGGAATGACTGCGGTTGCTCAGGGGGACGCGAAAATGCGTTTCGTTCTCATGCGACCGTGGGAAACCGATGGCAAGCGCGACGTTGCGCGCACCGTGGATGTTGAGGTGGTTGTGAAGTCAAAGGCGGACGCTGATGTGCGCCCGACCGAAACGTTCAAGTGACCCTCGGGATGCTGCGTTGGTAGTAGGCCGCCGCAATGATTCATGCAGGATTCACCTCCGAAGGGGCAGCAATGTCCCCTCGGTTCTTGCTACAATCTTGCTTCTCTGCGGGAGTAGCTCAATGGCAGAGCAGCTGCCTTCCAAGCAGCAGGTTGCGGGTTCGAGTCCCGTCTCCCGCTTTCATTAGCACCGACCATTGCGGGTCGGTCTTGGTCCTACCACGTGAACTACCGCCGCAAGAAGCGATCTCAGGAACACGAAGCCGCCGATCACAATCATGGCGGGGCATCGCCGCGCCAAGCGTTTGATCATCCCTTGGTTTCCAAGGCGGTTGCTGATGTGGTGACGACGCCGGAGGCGTTGACGACACTCATCGCTGACATTCGTTCACACCCCGTGGTTGCCTATGACACCGAGTTCATTGGTGAAGAGAGTTTCTATCCAAAGCTTTGCTTGGTGCAGGTGGCAACACCCACGGCGTTGGCATTGGTCGATCCACTTCCCTTTGAGGCGGCTGGCTATGACTTGGGAGAGTTCTTCCGAGCCATTGCAGAGCCGGGACGGACGATTCTGGTGCACAGCGGTGATACCGACATTGACATTCTTCGGCGCGGCGCTGGAATTGAGCCGAGCGATGTGTTCGATACACAAGTTGCGGCCGCGCTCGCATGGATGCCTTGGCCTTCAAGTTTGGGCACGGTGTTGGAGACTCTTACTGGCTACCGACTTGGCAAGGCGCACACCTTCACTAATTGGGATGCGCGGCCACTGACGCCGGCACAACTTGGTTACGCCGCCGACGATGTGCGCTACATGCACCTGATCTGGCACATGCTTTCAGAGCGGCTTGCCACTCTTGGGCGGACCGAGTGGGCTGCAAGTGAAAGTGCCGAACAGTTACGCAGTACGGCGTTTGACCCAGAAGGACAGTTGCGTCGGTTGCATCGGACTGAGCCACTACGAGCAGGGCAGATGGCCGTTGCGCGCGCATTGATCATGATGCGCTATGAGTTGGCACGTACCCACGATATGCCTGCCCGAGTGGTGCTTCCTGATTCTGCCGTCATTGAACTTGCAAAGCGAAAGCCAACCGATCGCTCTGCAATCGGCAATATTTCTGGCATTCCGCGCCGGATTGCATCAGCGCATGCCGATGACATGTTGGCTGCGATCGCTAGTTGCAAGGCGGCTACGCCAGAGAATGAGCCTAGCAATCCGATGGCTGACGACATGCGAATTCGCGCCGAAAGTGATCAGCTCTGGAATGCGCTGCAGGTGCGCTGCGCATCCACTGGCCTTGCCTCGAATTTAGTGGCAACACGTGCGACATTCTCGCGGTGGTATGTCTCCGTGGTCGACGCGCGGCGGCGTGGTCAAGTGCTCGGCTGCGCCGATGGGGACTCGCCACTCTTTGTGGCTGGGGATTGGCGGTTGGACGCCGTTGGCAACTGGCTACAAGGTTTTCTCAGTGGAACCGAGCGTTTGGAATTGGTCTGGTCTCCCTCCGGAACGGTAGCGCCGGGGTTCGAGCGCGCTCACGGCGCCTAAGTCCCGAGTGGTGCGGTAGACTTTTCGGTCATGACTCCGACCTTCCTCGCTAGTTTCCGTCCATTGACGATCACAGCTAAGTGGCCTAGCTTTATCGCCTCGGGCACGGCTTCACTTCTGGTGCTTGGTGCATCGGCATTCTTTGTGCCGTCCTGTGCCTCGTCCTATTCGTATGCCTACGGAGATGGATCTGGCGGCTATCCGTATGACTGGAA
>JBIKQN010000044.1:0-8368 GCA_044349615.1 Phycisphaerales bacterium | reverse complement strand
TGATACGCGGGAAGGTCGGACAGAGACCCGATTTTCCACCGCGCGCACGCCTGCCAAACTGCGGACCTCAGATTCGGCGTCGCTGCGCTCAGTCCACGTATCCACATCGCCATGCAGGGTCACGACACCATGGGCAATGTCCACGCTAATGGGACTGGGCAGCGGTAATACAGGCATTATGTCGTTCATGCTGGTACGTGCTCCTGCAAGGGATATGAAGTGAGAACCACCGCACGCCGCATCACTCTTGGCGTCGCTCGCCCGCGAGTTAGATCCATTGACCAACAATCACGAGCATTCAAGGTACGAATGGATTCCCGCGAGTCAATCCGAACCAATTCTGGATCTTTCCCTGAATCGGCACCCCGCGAGGAATCAAGCGAGAGCCGGAACGGGTTACGACGGGCGCCCTCATTCCGATCAGAGGGGGTTTGCCTGGCAATGCAAGCAATAACCCTCTTCAGTTACGCTCTCACTCCCTGCTCCCCAACGCATTCACCACTGGACCACACTCATGACTCTCTTCTTGGTCAGCCTTGCTCTGGCCTACATCATCACCCTGTACTTCCTCACAAATCCGCTCAAGCACACTCGTAAGTTCATGTGGCGGCGCTTTGTCAATTGGTTCCCGCTCGGGATGACCTATTCGTTCCTCTACATGGGGCGCTACAACCTGACAGTGGCGGCAGTGGCCCTTGGCGGCCTGATGACGAAGGCGGAGTTTGGCTTCATCGCCAGTGCGGGTGCCACCTCCTATGCGATCGGTCTACTTTTCATCGGGCCCCTGGTTGACAAGCTCGGTGGCAAGCGTGGAATGTTGATTGGCGCGCTGGGCTCTGCCTTGATGAATTTGTTCATGGCAGGCGCGCTCTATCTGTATTTGAATGACGCGTTGCAATTGAAACTGGGCGTGGCCCTAGCCATTCTGTACAGCCTCAATATGCTGTTCCAGAGTTTCGGTGCAGTGAGCACCATCAAGGTGAAGAGCTACTGGTTCCATGTGCGTGAGCGCGGCACCTTTGGTGCGATCTTCGGCACGCTGATCTCGCTGGGTGTGTACTTTGCCTTCGACTGGGGGCGTGCTATTGCCGATGCCGTGCAGTTGCAGCAGCCAGCCACGCCGACCGCTACCCGCACCATCCTGAACTCGCTCTTCCTTCTTGATGGACGAACCATTCCAGCGCTGTGGCTGATCTTCCTGATTCCTGCCCTGATCATGATTGTCTGGGCACTCATTGATGTGGTTCTTCTGAAGGACACTCCGGATCAGGCGGGCTTTGATCCGCTCGACACGCACGATGCCTCGGCCGATGACGGCCACGAAAAGAAGTATGGCTATTTCCAGTTGATTTGGAAGATTCTCAGCAATCCAATCATCCTGATGATTGGCATTGTGGAACTCACCTCCGGTGTCCTCCGCGATGGCATCCTCAACTGGTACTTGCTGTTTGCGAAGGAGACCCCGCTCGGAGTGCCTCTCGTCACGCAGAACTGGGGCTTCTGGGGTTGCGTCACTGGTATCGCCGGCGGATTCACTGCTGGATGGCTCAGCGACCGTCTGTTCCAATCGCGCCGCGCGCCTTCGGCGGCGCTCATGCAATGCGTGATGTTTGCCACCACCGGCACCATGATCCTGACATTGATCTGGCAGCCAATTGATGCGACCGCAGAGTCGGTGGGTGCAGCATCCGGTTCGTTCACTGAGATGTTCCTGACGGCCCGTCCTTGGATCATCGGGGCGTGCGCCATCGGAACCATGATGGGCGTGATCGGCGTACACAGCATCATGTCGGGTACCGCGACCGCTGACTTCGGTGGCAAGAAGGCAGCAGCAACTGCCACAGGAATTGCGGATTCATTCAGCAAACTCGGCAGTGCTATCCAGGCCTTTGCTATTGGAATTCTTGCAACCAAGAGTTGGGCTTACTGGCCGATGTTCCTCTTCCCGTTCACCATCGTCGGATTGATCTTTGCCATCCGGATGTGGACGTTGCTCCCTGCAGCAACTCGCAAGTACTTGGCTGAAGTAGAGGGAAAGAGTCCGCGTGCTGCTAAGAAAGTAAAGGGCGTCTGACGGCAGACAGCGCCATGCTGGTGATGGGGATGATTTCCCCGTTGCGTTCGTAGACAGACCGTGTCATGCTCGGTGACTATTCCACAGTGAGTAGCACATGGGTATCCACAACACCACTATTCAATCTTCAGAATGGCTGATGAATGACTTTGCCGCACGCACAGGCGTGAACGGATCTGGAGATTCCTTACGCCGCTACCTGTGGACTGACGCCTTTGCGGTCATGACGTTTCTTGCGCTGCATCGACGCACTGGCAAACAGGAATACCTGAATCGCGCGCTGCATCTTGTTGATCTCGTGCATCATGTCCTAGGTCGGCACCGCCGGGATGACCGACGCACTGGATGGATCAGTGGGCTCAGTAAGTCAGAGGGTGAAAGTCGACCAACGGCGGGCGGTCTTCGCATCGGCAAGCCTCTGTCCGAGCGCTCAGCGGGGGAGCCGTTCGACGAGCGGCTTGAATGGCAGCGCGACGGTCAGTACTTCCATTACCTCACCAAGTGGATGCACGCGCTGAACTTGCTTTCGCGTGAGACCGGCGACCCGAAGTGGAATGCGCAGGCGATTGAACTGGCCACCACTGCATATGCCGCCTTCGTCACCATCCCGCACCCCGGCGCATTGCCGCGAATGTATTGGAAGATGAGTATTGATCTATCTCGCCCGCTCGTGCCATTCATGGGTCAACTTGATCCGCTGGATGGATTTGTGGCGTTCTGCCGGTTGCAGGCCACTCAGCGGCATCTCGGCGTGGACTCCCCACTGTTAGCCCAGGCTTCGAAAGTCATGCGTCAGGTGTGCGGGAGCGATGCAGTGTGGGCAACCACGGATGCTCTCGGTATTGGCGGGCTACTGAGCGAAGCAAGCCACCTAGTTGAGTTGATGGCCTCCGGCGACATGCCATTCGACCGCATGCTTGCACACCTCATGGCTGATACACAGCGCAGTTTGGAGGAGTACACATCGGGTGGCGAGTTGTCTTTGCCATGTGAGAGGCGTTTGGCCTTCCGCGAACTTGGTCTTGCGATCGGCCTGCAGTCGATCGAGCCGATGTACGCCTTGGTGCATGATCGCCCGGAGCGATTCGGCAACGCTATGAGCGCCACATCGCTCCTTTCGCGCCTTGAGGCAATGATGCGCTATGTGCCTCTCATTGAGCACATAGAGGAATTCTGGTGTGCACCAGCTGCGCAGGCAACTACCGGATGGATGGAACATCGCGATATCAACTCAGTGATGCTTGCCCATAGTCTTGTGCGGATGCTGAAGTGCAAGCCTGCAAACGACGTGTTCGATTCAGGAATCTTTGCAGCACGTCTATGAATGCGAGTGCTACGTACTTACTCACTGGTAGCCGCTATCGCTTGCTCAAGGACTTGAGACGCAATTGTCGGCGCATGGAGTGCCGCGCTCAAAGTCAGTGATGTTCTGCATGGTGGTCTCTGCAATTTCGCGGAGTGCTTCATGGGTAAGGAATCCCTGATGCGCAGTGATGATTACATTTGGGAACGCAACAAGCCGCTTGAATGTTTCATCCGTAATCACCTGTTCAGACAGATCGCGAAAGAAAAGCGCAGCTTCGCCTTCATAGACATCAAGCCCAAGCGCGCCAAGCCTTCCGGAACTGAGTGCTGCAAGGGCAGCCTGCGTATCAAGCACTGCACCGCGGCTTGTGTTCACCAGCATGGCACCCGGCTTGAGTCTGTCAAGCGCCGTGCCGTTAATCAGGTGCCGCGTCGCGACGTTGAGTGGGCAGTGCAGGGTGACAATGTCGGATGAAGCAAGTAACTCCGGCAGTTCCACATACCGCACGCCCATGGCCATGCATGTTGCACACGGCACGGGATCTGATGCCAACACCTTGCATCCGAATCCTTGGCCCAAGATCCTTGCCGCAACGACCCCGATCCTTCCGGTTCCAACCACCCCGACCGTCTTGCTGAAGAGATCGAAACCCACCAGCCCTTCAAGCGTGAAGTCCTGTCGGTGGACGCGCGCATGGGCGAGGTGCGTCTTACGGTTGAGTGCCAGGATCAGCGCAATGGCGTGTTCCGCCACGGCGTGCGGTGAGTAGGCCGGTACACGAAGCACCGTTAATCCGAGACGTTTTGCGGCATTCAGATCTACGTTGTCGTACCCAGTCGATCGGAGTGCCACAAGCCGGGTGCCACCGGCGTGGAGGGCTTCGAGCACCGCGGCGTTGAGGTGGTCATTCACGAACGCGCAGACCGCGTCAGCGCCGCGTGCAAGGGACGCAGTGCGTGTGCTGAGTCCTTCTGTGACAAAGTCCAAGGTATGCAGTCTGCCAACATTCGCGGCCGCAAGCGATGCGCGATCGTATTCACGGGTGCCAAAGACGGTGACCTTCATCCTGGGTTGCTTCCGGGTACTTGCATAGGCGGCTCTACCGTCATGGCAATCCGCCGCGCAACAGTTGGCAGCGAATCCGCATTGAGTGACATGGAGTCTATCCCGATATCCGCAAGCCATTCAGCGAAATCTGGGTAGTTGCTCGGCGCCTCGCCGCAGATTCCAACCTTTCGACCATTGGCATGTGCAACGCGCACCACTTGCTCAATCAAGCGCTTCACGCCTGGGTCACGTTCATCAAAGAGCTTTGCGAGCACATCTGAGTCGCGGTCAATGCCAAGCGTCAGTTGCGTCAAGTCATTGGATCCAATGGAGAATCCATCAAACAGTTCACAGAATTCTTGGGCAAGTATCACATTGTTTGGAATCTCGCACATCACGTAGACCTGCATGCCATCGTCGCCACGTCGGAGGTTGTTGCGTGCCATTTCTTCAAGTACTGCGCGGCCTTCAGCGAGTGTGCGGCAGAACGGCACCATGGCAATCACATTCTTCAGGCCCATGGTGCGGCGTACGCGCAGCAATGCCTCACATTCCATGGCGAAACCTTCTCGATAACGGTCGTCGTAGTAGCGCGAAGCGCCGCGGAATCCAATCATCGGATTGTCTTCCTTTGGTTCAAACGGTGCGCCGCCTAAGAGACCGGCATACTCGTTTGTCTTAAAGTCACTGAAGCGGACAATCACTGGTCGCGGATGGAACGCCGCACCAATCTGTGCAATTCCTTCTGCAAGGCGTTCGACGAAGAACGAACGCAGCGATGCATGTCCCGCCGCGCGTTGCTCGATCTCTGCACGTACAGCCGAATCCGGCACGCGCTCTGGATGCGCCAATGCCATGGGATGCACGCCAATCCAGTTGGAAACCAGAAACTCAATGCGCATCAGCCCCACGCCTGCAGACGGCAACTGGCACAATCGGAACGCGCGCCCTGGATCGGCAACATTGAGCATGAGTGGAACGCGCGTCTCGGGAAGCGAGCGTGGATCAAACTCATGATGCTCAAACGGCACAGCTCCGTTATAGACGTGCCCCACATCACCGCTGGCGCAAGAGACGGTGACCACTTGTCCTTCGTGCAACGTGGTAGTTCCATTGACGGTGCCGACAACACAGGGCAAATCCATCTCTCGTGACACAATCGCCGCATGGCAGGTTCGACCGCCGTGGTCGGTCACCACTGCCGCTGCACTGCGCAGCACTGGCTCCCAATCGGGGTCGGTCAGTCCTGCCACGAGCACCTCGCCGGGTTTGAATGTTGGCAGGTCCGCCTTCGAGCGAATGATGCGGACGGGTCCGCTTCCAATGCGTGTGCCAACGCTCTTGCCGGTGAGTATTGGATGCGGCTTCTCCTTGCCGCTCAGGCGGAAGACTTCAAGTGATCCCTGCTTTCCACTTTGTGAGTGCACCGTTTCAGGTCTTGCCTGCAGGATGAAGAGTTCGCCGGTCTGACCGTCCTTCGCCCACTCCAAATCGATGGCAGGACCCACAGGTTTCTTACCCGGCGATGTACTTGCAGCGGTCAGACGCGCAGCGTGTTGCTGCTCAGCCTGGATACCCCAGCGGGCGAGCGTCAAGACCTCGTCATCAGTGAGCACAAAGCGAGCCTGATCCTCTTTCGAGACTGGCGCCTCCGCCACCGTTGTTCCACCAGTAGCACCGTCGCCCGCATACATCAGTTTCACCGTCTTGCGCCCCAGTTGACGGCGAATCACGGAGGGGAATCCGGCCATGGCAGTGGACTTGTGAACCCAGAATTCATCAGGGTTGACGCGACCCTTCACCACTGTTTCCCCGAGTCCCCACGAACCATCAATCATCACCACGCCGCGGAAGCCGCTCTCTGTATCCAAGGTGAACATCGTGCCAGCGCATCCGAGATCACTGCGAACCATCTGCTGGACGCCCACGGAGAGCGCCACTGATCGATGATCAAACTTGTTTTGTGCGCGGTATGCAATCGCGCGGTCCGTGAAGAGCGAAGCCATGCACTGACGGATCGCAGCATCCAAGGCATCTGGTCCCTGAATGTGAAGATATGTTTCGTGCTGGCCTGCAAATGACGCCGTTGGCAGGTCTTCTGCAGTCGCGCTTGACCGAACCGCAACATCAAGCCACAGTGGTACCGCGCCATTGACAGGCTTTGCACAGGCAGCAGTCAATGCTCGGTACGCAGCGAGCACCTGCGCGCGAAGTTCCGTTGGCAATGGCGAGGCCACGATACGGTCGCGGATCTCAGTTCCAGCGGCAGCCAACATTCGTGCGTTCGTTACATCGACCGACGCAAGCCGCTCATAGATCCAGTCCTGCAGCCCTGCCAAGCGCAGGTGTAGCCGGAATGCATCAGCCGTGGTTGCGAAACCATCCGGTACGCGCACCCCGAGCGAACCAAGTGTTTGGATCATCTCACCAAGCGATGCATTCTTCCCACCAACGATCGAGATATCGTCGATGGTCACCGCATTGAACGGAACAACAAGCGGACTGGTGGGTAATCGCTCGCGCTTTTGTGCTGCAGGAGCAGCGGTGCTGCGAATCAAACTCATGGCTGTCGCACCAGGATCGGATGGGATGTTCATGCCGGTGATCTTCGCCGTCACCGATCATGAGCGATAGGAGGAAATGTCCTCCATGCGCAGCGTCTCAGCACGCCGAATCGTCGCGCACGTACGGCAAGAATCGTTGCCGAAGTCAGCGCCGAAATCGAAGCCTCAATTGAAGCCAACGCAGGAATCAAAGCCCAAATCAAAGTCCAAGCCCAAGCTCCTCTCCGGCGGCAATCCGCAGATTGCCAAGGCCGATGGCGATGCGCCCGTGCAGGCATACATCGCTGCGATGCCAGGGTGGAAGCGCGACCTCGGGCGTCAGCTTGACGCACTCATCATGCAAGCCGTCCCCGGCGCGTGCAAGGCCGTCAAATGGAACTCGCCGCTCTATGGCATTGAAGGGCAGGGATGGTTTCTCGGAGTTCACTGCTTCACGAAGTACCTGAAGGTTGCATTCTTTCAAGGCGTATCACTGAAACCACTTCCCCCCGTCGAGAGCAAGGACAAGAACACTCGCTACTTCCATATCTACGAAGGCGAGAAACTTGACACCGCGCAGTTCGCGTCGTGGGCAAAGCAAGCGAGCAAACTACCGGGGTGGGAAAGTAACCATCACGCCTGACGCCGTCGCCTACCTCGAAGCAGTCCCATGGGAAGCAGCAGCGCAACGCCAGCAGGTGCGGGTACATCCGCAGTGAAACTCTGTACCTGCAGACCGAAGCCATCCGTCTGACCGTTGCCTTCGACATAAAAGTCGATTGTGTTGAGTCCCGACACGAAGCCACTCGATAAGGTGAACCAGTCGCAGTAGCCGTAGGTCGGGATGCGATGATCCGGCGTCGACCCAGGATAGTTCACTAACGCGTTTCCATTCATGCTGAACGCGGGAATCCATGAGCCGCGGTCCGCGATGATTTCACCGGAGTCGTCAGCTGCCCACCGAATCGTGAGCCTCGCTGTTGTTGGGTCGTATCCAGTGAGATCGAACGTCTGGCGGAATACGAAAAAGGTCCAGTTTCCAACGCCGCCGTGACTTCCGCTCGGCACATCGGCAATCCAATCGAGTCGTGTGCTGTCATAGGTGGTATTGACGGCTTGCACGAAGTTGTCGGTACGGAACGGGTGCGTTGCATCGCCGTTGCGGTCGACATTCGTGGAGACGAACCAATGCCCAAACGGATCGCCAGTTCCATAGAACTGCGGACCAGCCATGCACTCGCTGATGGCCAGTCCCGACATCACGGTGGCAGCCGTCACAATGGCGGCGTGGGCGATTGATCTCATGAGTGTTCTATCCCTTGCGCGGCACGGATCTCGTCGGTGGATGGCAGATCACGATGACTCACCACTCGCACCCGGATTAGAAGTATGCGTGTC
>JBIKQN010000409.1:0-2504 GCA_044349615.1 Phycisphaerales bacterium | reverse complement strand
ACCGGGCAGGTCATGAGCGCAAACGCCTTCCACGGAACGGCGGCGGAGGTCAAGATTCGTAGCACCCTGCACGATGCCAAAGAGCGCTTGATCTTGGCTTCGCGCATGCGATTGAACACATCGATCAAGCCACCGAAGAGTTCGCTCATGCGCTTCTTCCATGCGTCGCGGATGATCAACAACACCGCGCGTGCGGGCTGCGCGCCGCTCGTCGGCGTCTTCGGCGGGCAGTGCAGCAGGAGCGCAGTCATCGAAAGCCATGATGATGTCTGCACCGATCTGATTCTGGACGCGCATACTTGACTCAGGACCAAGGTGCACTTTCGAGCCATCGATGAAACTTCGGAATGTCACGCCGTCTTCACTCAGCACCGCTGTGTCACTCATGCTGTAGGCCTGATAGCCACCACTATCGGTGAGGATTGGGCCATCCCAACGCATCATGTGGTGGGTACCACCGAGGCGTTCAATGCGATCGCCACCAGGACGCAGAAAGAGGTGGTAGGCATTGTTAAGAATGATCTGACTGCCAGTGCCGCGAATCTGAGCGGGGGTCAATCCCTTCATCGCTGCCGCTGTTGCAACAGGCATGAATGCTGGCGTGTCAAAGGAGCCATGCGGAGTTGTGACGCGTCCAAGACGTGCAGCATTTGCAGTCGACCGTGCAAGAATCTCAAACTGCAGTGCACTCACCGTGGCTTCCGGCTCGCATCACGCAGCACACGCTTCTCGCTTTCGGAGAGGGAGTGCAGGCCACGTGCTGCGATCTTGTCAAGAATGCGATTTACTTCAGTGCTGGTGGTAGACCCCTGCACATTGCCGCGCTTCACCGCAACGCGGGCACGCGCAACCCTGCTCGTTGGGTCGTATTGACCCAAGAAATCAAAGAATCCGTGCAAGTGACCCGGGTTGCGTATGAACCAGAATCCCGCCAAAGCACCACCAATATGGGCTGCCTCGCCACCCGCGTTCGTCCAACCGAAGATCACCGCAAGCAATGCAAAGCCAAGCAATCCATAGGCGAGGACTCCAAGCCGCATGGGTATGACAAAGAACAGAAGAACCGTTGCATTCGGGGCTAGGAACGCAGCCGCCATGATGACACCGAAGACACCTGCAGATGCGCCAACAAGCATGGTGTTGGGGTCATTAAACAGGAGTCCCGGCAGATGGAAGGTTGGACCAAACGCTGCTTGACCTCCAATAGCGAGGCCATTGAGGAGCAGATACATCAGTCCACCAGCAATACCACACAGGAGATAGAAGGCTACATACCGCTTCTTGCCAAGATAATTCTCGACCATTCCTCCAAAGAAGAACAGCGTCATCATGTTGAAGAGAACATGATTCAAGTTGGCATGAAGGAACTGGAAGGTGATGAAACGCCACACTTCAAATCCAGAGACACCCAGCACCGGATCGGATGCGTACACCGCACGCGAGGTAGAGAAGTAGCCCAAGCGCGTCAGCGGGCGCTCTTTCCGATACTCAATCTCGGCAACCACATTGTCCCGGCCGAGTACTGCATAGCCACGCGCCACACCCGGAGCGACATCGACGGGCTTGGTGAGTGCAAACTCACTGCGATCGATCTGCTGCATTTGCTGGGCGGACGCGCCCGGCATCAACTGACTAGCGACCGGCTCGTTTGTGTACGGAAGGAATCCGTCAATCACAAACACTGCGACGCAGATGGCAATGATCCATGTGGTTGCAGACCATCCAGACGCGCGTGCGTAGGCGGGTGGCGTGCGAGCGTCGGGTCGGTAGTACGGTCGGTCCTGAATGCCCATAGAGAGACCGGGGAAGATATCGGAAAGACCGCGCCCGCCGCGGCTCCTTAACCTTGGGAACGCCCGCGACGACGCTCAGTAGCCCGTGCGAGCGTGGTGCGCTCTGCAGCGGAGAGCTGATCAGCACCATCGCGCGCGATCTTCTCAAGGATGGCGTCCACAGCGCGGTCCTCCGCCGCAAGAGCCTGCCGTTCGCGCTCAAGCCGCTCTCGCTCGGAGTTGGTCTCGCGTTCCTCGGAATCATCATGGCTAACCATCCAGGATGGGCGCGCTGCGGCAACGGAGTCCCCTGCCCGCAGACGCCACAAGATAAATGCAGCAAAGCCCGCGCAAGAAATAGCGACCGTGAGGAGCGTGCCAAGGTCACGAACGATGCCTACGAGCCCAGCGGTGGATGCTGTTGCAAGTGTGGCCACTGCCGCAATGCGCGGTGTTTCGTACTCGCCCCGACGGCGAAGGATGAAAGCCTCCATGGCGCGACCTCCGTCAAGGGGCAGCATGGGGAGCAATGCCAGAAGCGCCAACTGGGTACCAGTCCAGTGCGTAATCCAGAGGGCATCGATCCACCATGCGTGCGGGTTACTAAGCCACGATGCCGAGACTGGATCTGGAAGTCCAGCGCCGATCCAGTCTCCCGTGAGCATTCCAAGGGTGATTCCCATGGCTGCGAATGCCACTGCCGAAACAGCAGTTCCCACCACAGACGAAAGG
>JBIKQN010000408.1:0-2506 GCA_044349615.1 Phycisphaerales bacterium | reverse complement strand
CCAGTGCCACGTAGTCAAAGCTCCGAAGCGTGGACAGCGCCAATGCATCAAGGCCACCCGCCCATACGAAGCATGCTGCACCGAGCACGGAAAAGAGTTGTTCGAACGCATCACCACCATCTTCTTCTCCGCTGCCACCGTCATAGAGCTGACCGAATCCAAGCCCTGCCTGCATACCGACAAGGGATCCTGCTGTTCGAAATGCCGCTACCGGAAGCATGGCGATCACGCCAATGACCGCGCCCAGTGCAAACTCCATCACAGCGGCGGGCAGCAGTCGCCATGGTTCAGCAATCGCTGCTGCTGGAAGCCCTGATGCGCCAATGGCAGGAAGCGCCGCCACCGCAATCACTGCCGCAATTGCAAGCCTGATTCGCGCCGGGACGGCCGCGGCTGCAACAACGGGTGCAAATGCCGCAACGCCCATCACGCGGCATGTTGCAAGCGCAAGTGGCGCCAATGTTGAAAGCGTGGTGGCGCCATCCATTAGTAGGCGCCCCCGGCAAACATGGCTTGTGCAAAGGTAACAAGCTTCGAAACCATCCATCCTGCAAGTGCAACCAGTGTTACGCCGCATGCAAGCAGTTTGGGAACTGCGGATACCGCTTGATCCTGTACCTGCGTTGCTGCCTGCAACAAGGCAGTGATGAGCCCAACCACCAACGCCACTAGAAGAATCGGCGTGGCAACTACCAGAGCGGTTACCAATGCAGACTGCACAAGATCAATAGGTGCAGATTCCATGGTTAGGTCACCGCCGCCACACCCGCCAAGATTGACCCTGCCACCAGGGTCCATCCATCAGCGAGCACAAAGAGGAGCAACTTGAGTGGCATCGAAACCATCGATGGCGGAACCATGAACATCCCTAGGCTCACCAAGATTCCGGCTACTACGAGATCAACAACGACGAAGGGAAGGAAAATTCGGAAACCAATGAGGAAGGCTGTCTTCAATTCACTCAAGACAAATGCAGGTACGAGCGTTGCCATATCAACATCAGCCCGAGTGAGCTTGGATGTATCACTGACATCAACGCCGCGATGTTCAAGCAGCATGTACACCGTCTGCCAGTTGCCGCATGCATCAATCTGCGCAAACATGAAGTCACGTAGCGGTTGTCGCGCAGCACCCCATGCTTCTTCCGGATTCGTAGTGGTTCCATCCATGTATGGCTTCACGCCCGCATCCCACGCGCGAGTGAATGTGGGCGCCATGGCCGCCATGGTGAGAAGCAACGAGAGTCCAACGATCACCTGCGTGGGCGGCATCGCCTGCGCGCCGACTGCCTGACGGAGTAACCCCAGCACCACCACAACCCGCGTAAAGCAGGTGCAAAGCATAAGAATTGCGGGCGCCAGCGACAGCACTGTCAGGAGCACCAGAAGATCAACCGCACCTTTGAATCCAACCCCCGCAGGCAATGCCTGTGCCGCGCCAGCCACAATCGATACCGGATCGATTCCAGAGTCGCTACCAGTCATGAACCAGTGTCCTTCCCACGCCGAAGATCAACGGTGTGCTCGGCAGGCGCCACACCGCGCGCTTCAGCAATCGTTGCAGCCACTTGCGCCGGATCTGTCAATTCGCTGAGCGTGCGCAGACCATCGCGCGCCTGTTCCACACAGAGGAGCCGCGGTCCAAATCGCACTACCAAGACGCTTTGACCGCGGCCAATCGAGTGCCGCGCAATGATCTCAAAGGCTCCGCCCTGCATGCGCGTCGCAATGCCACTGCGCCGCAGCCACCACTTTGCAGCGAACGCCAATCCCACCACTGCAGTCAAGGCGCCAAGCATTCGGACAACTTCACTCACGCCACTTGATGCTGCAGACTGAGCGGGCTCACGCGCTGCACCGAGTGATTGCTGCTCGCTTGTTGACTGCACTAGAACAAGAGGTGCAGAGAGCGGCACGACGTTGACGGCCATGGCAACGTGAGCACACCACGCGGTGATCAGCGTGGCGATGATGGCAATGACTCGTGCACGCACCGCGCGGCGGCGCGCAAACGTTTGCGCAAGCAGATGTCGGTCGAAAGGTATTGCTGTGGCCATCCTTGGCTCCAGAACCCCTCATCGGTCGGAAATCGGCAATTCCTGCAGATTGTGCGCAGAAATTGCTCGGTTTGGTGCAGGCAGGCGCCCTGCCGGGTCACGCCTTCAGCCCTGCTGGGTCACGCCTTCGGCGCTCCCTCGCCGCCTCACCCCCCGCGCATATCCACAAGTTGGAGCGCCCCAGGACGGAGCGTCACGTCCATCTGCAACACCGGACCACCCGAAACCGGGTCTCCATCTGCCTGGATGAATGCTGGGCGGGCGAACTGCACCCTCCATGATGGACCCTGTGCCGACCATGCGCCCGCTACTTGCCCTCGTGTCAATGCCATCCGAAGCGCCCAGCGAACCATGCTCCAGCCCCCACGGGCAGGCAGTACGACCGCATCAAGCAGCCCATCAGCCGGATCCGCTCGCCGCGCTGGATTCAGTCGCAGCGCGTACTGGCGG
>JBIKQN010000043.1:0-8482 GCA_044349615.1 Phycisphaerales bacterium | reverse complement strand
TGTTGGCGCAACCATGAAGTCCATCACGCTCTGGAATACACCGATTGATGCCAATGGTGTCACCATCACTGCAGCATCGGCCGCCACTGCTGCCGTAGCGACTGACACATCCGCGCCCGGCAACGCACTCACGCCTGCACTTCTCATTGCAGCATGCATGATTCCAACCGCCATGATCGGAAGTTGGATGGGTGCCACCATCAACGTCCATGTCACCGGGAAAGCCGTGCGGTGGGTACTGGCTGCGTATCTGCCGCTCGCCGCTGTTTGGATGGCTTGGCCAGTGGTTTCGCAGTGGATGGCGGGTGCCTCCCGATAAATTCGGCGGTCGCGCACGCCTCGAACGGAAATCAAGGGCGCCATTGCCACATTTACGACCCTTGTGGTCAATTTTTGAAACATCCATGATCTCATCCGGCAATGGATCACGCCTAGGTATGCGTAGCACCATTGCGTGAGCGGCTGACCCGTTCTGAGGCTTTGGTGCGGGTGTGGCAATCACCTTATTCCCATATTGCCACTATCCCATCCCTTCGAAGTCAAACCTATGTCGCCGATCACACACTTTCGCTCCTCCCTGCTTTCTGTTTCCCTCGTAGCGCTTGCTTCGACCGCAAGCGCAAACGCTGCCTTGTATCAGTACTTCGCGTCGTTTGGCGGAGGGTTTAGCGCCTTCGGGATGATCGAGACGAAAGCCGATGCCCCAGCTTCGTTCCTTGAGTTGCACCCAACGCCGCCATCCGGCGTGTTTGCAACCACCTATGTCCAGTCGATGTTCCTCCAAGTGTTCAACGGAACTACTACCCTCAGTAGTGGCCACTCCGTATTCGACGGACTTTCAAGCGACCGCTGGCTGCACATGCAGTTTGACGCAAACCCAACGCCAATCATTTCTCAAATTGATACCTCCACGCAGCAAGTCGGCGTCGATTCGTACTACTACATCAGTAACGGAATCAACCCAGCGGGCGCATGGGTCAACTACGGCGAAACCACCTTTAACCTGTTTCAGTACACCACTAGCACTTCCACAACAACCTACATCGGCTCGACCAATACGCTGATGGTTTCGCTTGTCCCTAGCCCAGGCGCCGCCGGACTCATGGCGCTGAGCGGATACGTGGCTATACGCCGCCGACGCAGGGCATGATGACGCTAGACTCGCGGGTTCATGACCCGCGTACTACTTGTTGAGCGTGATCCCAGCACGCGTGACCGATTGGCGTTGGCGCTTCGCAAGGCGCGCTTTGAGGTGCGTTCGGCGGGAGATGCCCACGACGGGCTGAAACTTGTTGCAGACGAACATCCTGAAGTAGTTGTGTTCGGTGTGTGTGGCCAAGATATGTCACTTTCCGACCTATGCGTTGCCGCCCGAGCGGCTGCAGCTTCGGGCACGCTCGCCATCATTGCACTCTTGCTCTCTGATGCAACGGCCAGCACTGATGTCCGCGCGGCCATCCTGGCTGGTGCTGATGATGCTCTACCGATTCCGGAAGATCCACTCACTCTCATTGAGGCAGTACGAGCGCGCGAACGCCGACTCCCGAGCGCCGCACCCGCCTCGAACACTGGTGCAGTTGCACATGCTGCAATTGAATCCGCGCTAGCAACCATGGCGCGTCCCGTGCTCATGGTGATGCTCGAACTAGAAGACGCTAGCGCCATTGCATCAATCGAAGGTTCCGAGACGCTGCGCGCCCTTGACGATATCTGGTGCGCGCGGATTCGTGCACTCATTCCTGAGCAGGCATTTCTGTTCCCACAAAAACACGGTACGTGCATCATTCTGCTCCCGGGCTCAACGCCTGAGCCGCGGTCACTGCTAGCGGCACTCGGCGGAACTGGTCAGCCAGCGGAACGAATCGGTGCACTAGAAATGCGAATGCGTGCAGCTATGGGGGTAGTTCGAATTGAGCCTGGCGAAGTTCAGCCGCCTGTTGACCTCATCATCGCACGAAGCAAGTATGCCCTGCAGATCGCTAGCCGCGGGCGGCAACCTCGCATTCACTTCCACGCTGAAGAGGATGCCATTAGCGTCCTTCGAGAAGTCCAACTAGCCACCATGCTTCAGCGTGCGCTTGAGCAAGGTGACTTTCGACTGGTCTATCAACCAAAGGTGAGCATTGCTACTGGCGCTACTGTTGGTGCAGAAGCGCTGATTCGTTGGACTTTGCCAACTACTGGCGAAGCGATTGCACCCATTCGACTCCTTGCCATTGCGGAAGACGCTGGACTCTTAGACGAAATTGGAGGATGGGCACTGCGGGAAGCCTGCAGAGAATGCGCGGCGTGGTCATTAACGGGAGTTGACATCCCCGTCAGCGTGAACATTGCCGCAAGCCAATTCCGTCGCGGAGATCTAGTGGACGAGGTCCGCCTCGCCTTGAGCGAGACTGCATTGCCCGGCCGGTTGCTAACCCTTGAAATACAAGAAGGCGTCTTGGTGCAGGATGGACTCGTGATCCAACCACAGTTAGAAATGCTGCGCGTGACTGGCGTCCGTATTTCCATTGATGACTTCGGTACCGGCATTGCTGGCGTTGCCATGCTTCGGAAATTTCCGATTGACGAACTCAAGATCGATCAGTCCGTTATCGCGCGCCTTCCCGGCTCCGCCGACGATCGAGCGATGGTCGACACGGCCCTCCGACATGCACGCCAACTGAATATTGATTGCGTGGCGGAAGGTGTAGAAAGCGCAGCGCAGTGGGCATTCCTTGCAGAACACGGCTGGGATGCCGCGCAGGGCTGGCACATTGCACACCCGATTGCAGGTTCATCAATTCCTGGATTCGTTCGCAGAGAGCCCGATGCACTTGCTGCAAGCACGCGCACTGACGCCTAACCATATGGCGGTAAGCACAAGCGCTACCTAGTAACGCCCGCTAAATCTAAGAAGAATGCCTGCTCGCGCGCGGCCTGTTGCAGGCGCTCGAACCGCCCGCTCTTTCCACCGTGTCCAGCTTCCATGTTGATATGCAGCAGGAACGGATTTGAATCCGTGCGTAATCGACGCAGGCGCGCCACAAACTTTGCTGGTTCGTAGTACTGAACCTGTGAGTCCCACAGTCCGGTGGTCACCAGCATGGCCGGATACTCCTTTGCGGCCAAGTTGTCATAGGGCGAATAGGACAAGATGTATTCGTACGCTTCCTTGGATTCCTTTGGATTACCCCACTGCGTCCACTCATTGGTAGTGAGAGGAATAGTCTCATCAAGCATGGTGGTGAGTGCGTCCACAAACGGAACATGCAGACCTATACCTTTGTAGTGGCTACCCGCCTGATTAGCAACGGCTCCCATTAAGAGGCCGCCAGCAGATCCACCCGTTGCAAAGATTCGGTCATCGCACCAACGGTCTCGACGCATGAAATCCGTGGCATCCACAAAGTCGGTGAATGAATTCTTCTTGTGCATCAACCGTCCATCTTCGTACCAACCCTGACCCATGTCAGCACCACCGCGGATGTGTGCCACCGCAATCAAGAATCCACGATCCATCAAGCTCACCGCTGCGGAATCGAACTCCGCGTCAGCGGGGATCCCATATGCACCGTAGCCCTCGATTCGCATGGCGTGCTTGCCATCCTTGGCATAGGCATCCTTACGCCATGAAAGCGAGACGGGAATACGCTTGCCATCACGGCTTGGTGCCCATGCCCGCGCAGTTTCATACTTGGCGCGTTCGTAACCGATGACAGGCTGCACCTTGCGAATGGTCTGCGCTGCAGTGGCAAGATCAACATCAATCGTTGTGCGTGGCGTGACCATTGACGTGTAACCGATGCGAATTGAAGTATTCGCAGCATCGAGGTTCTCGCCAAAGGTCATGGCATACGCCGATTCGTCAGCTGGAACAACAGTGCCATCGCCCCCAGTCCACGGCATAATGCGAATACGTGGATTAGCATCAACGCGCTCAAGCACTGCAATCCCAGTGTTAAACGCAACTACATCATCCACTGAAGCATCCGCTCGCTCCGGAAGAAGGGCGAGCCAACGTGCGCGGTCATCGGGCGCCAACTCCGGCGCCAATGCAAGTCGAAAGTTTCGCGCTCCTTCATTGGTGCGAATGATCCACTTGCCAGCACAGTGATCCACGTAATTGCGCACGTTCGGTCGGCGCGCAAACACGACCGACGCAGGTGCATCTGGTCGATCCAGTGGAACCACGCGCAATTCATTCGTGTCATAGCCCTCCATGGTGATCAAGAGGTACTTGTCACTACGGCTCGTACTGATTTCCGTGAACAGCGTCTTGTCTGGCTCGTCGTACACCAAGGTGTCCGAGGCTGCGGACGTGCCCAGAACATGGCGATAGACGGGTCCGCTCTGCAGTAAGACTGGATCCTGCCGGATGTAGAAGACCGATTTGCCATCGGAAGACCACTCGACCGATTCCAAGGTTCCTTCCATGTGATCTGGCAGCATGGCACCAGTGCGTAGGTCCTTGAAGTGAATGGTGTGCATGCGGCGACCAGTGACATCTTGACTCCAAGCCAACAGCGTGCCGTCTGGACTTGCCGCCATCTTTGCCACGCGGAAGTAATCCTCGCCTTTGGCCATTGCTGGCACATCAAGTAGCACTTCTGGCTGCACGGACTCATCCTGCGCAGTCAGCGTGCCGCGCCGACGCATGTAGGTTGGATACTCCGCGCCACTGTCAAAGCGCGTCCAGTACCAGTACCCATGGTCAAATGCCGGCACCGTGGAATCATCTTCCTTGATGCGGCCACGAATTTCCTTGACGAGCGTTTCCTGTAACGGCACAAGCCGCGCCATCATTGCTTCGGTGTATGCCTGCTCCGCATTGAGATAAGCCATGATGTCATCGGGCTTCTTCTCTGAATTGTCATTGCGAAGCCAGTAGTACTCGTCAATCCGCTCCCCAAATGGACTCTTGATGACAAATACTTCTTGACGAGCTACAGGTGGCTTGGGCGCAGACGGAGCAGCAGCAGACTGTGGCATGGTGGCCGGAGGTTCGGATGAATCGGCAGACGCGCTCGCCTCCGTGGCGGCAGTTGCAGGCGCGGCTCGGCTCACGCCGTCCGATGAACAGGCTGCGACTGACAGTGCGCTGACTGCAACGGCTACTGGCAAGACCGCACGACTGACGATGGCTTGAATGCGCATCCATGAACGATAGCGAACCGCCCCGCATCCTGAGGGGGATGCGGGGCGGAGAATCAATCACAAGTTCGTTGCGGGACCGAAGCGAGCAAATCGCGTGGGAACCACGCTTAAGGCTTATGCGCTGAAACTAGAGCCGCAGCCGCAGGTGGTGCTGGCGTTCGGATTGGTGAAGACAAATCCGCGGCCCATGATCTCGTCCTTAAAGTCGATGGTGGTGCCATTGAGATACAGGAAGCTCTTCGGGTCGCACACCACGCGAACGGTGAATGTGCCAGCCTCGGCAACAGCAGTCCCGGTACCGGCTCCAGTGGTGCCACCTTCCACGCGGCTGACGGACTTGCCATCCTCGCCGGTGCGGTAGGTGAACTCCCAGAGTTCGTCCGAGTCCTTCTGGACTTCAGTGAGATCAAGGATGTAACTGAAGCCGCTGCAGCCACCACCCTTCACGCCCACGCGCAGACGAATCTTGTCTGCATCGAGGCCCTGCTGGTGAATGATGTTGCTGATTTCGCGGGCTGCTGAGTCGCTAATGATGACGGACATAATGAAATCTTTCCGAAGGGTGCGTAGAAACTATCAGTGGGTAGCTGCATGGGCGGCCACATCAGCCACCATGCCGTTCTTCTTGCGGTAATCAGCGATCGCTGCTCGGATGGAATCCTCGGCGAGCACGCTGCAGTGAATCTTTACAGGTGGGAGACTGAGCTCCTCCACAATCTGGGTGTTCTTGATGGTGAGCGCCTCATCAACCGACTTGCCCTTCAGCCACTCTGTAGCGAGGCTGCTTGAAGCAATGGCGCTGCCGCAACCGAAGCACTTGAACTTCGCGTCCTCAATGACGCCCTGCTCATTCACCTTGATGTGCAACTGCATGACGTCGCCGCACTCCGGCGCGCCAACGATGCCAACACCAACGTCGGTGCGCTTGGCGACATCCGTGCTGGTGCCGAAGCTGCCAACATTGCGGGGATTCTGAAAGTGATCAACAACTTTGTCTGAGTAAGCCATGAGTCCGTGTCCTGAGTCTCCGGCGCTCGGCCGGTGAAGTATGTGTGTGGAAAGTGACTCGGCGGTTTAGTGCGCCTGCCACTGGATCTTCGAAATGTCAATACCTTCCTTGTGAAGGTCAAACAACGGACTCATCAAGCGCAAGTGCTCAACGGCCGCAACAATCTGTTCAATCGCAAAGTCGACTTCTTCCTCAGTGGTCCAACGACCCAACGAAAGACGAAGCGACGAGTGCGCAAGCTCATCCCCGACTCCGAGCGACTTGAGTACGTAACTCGGCTCAAGACTGGCACTGGTGCAAGCACTGCCAGAACTGCAGGCAATGTCCTTGACGCCCATCATCAGGCTTTCGCCTTCAACAAAGCCGAAGGAAATGTTGGTCAAGTGCGGCACTCGCTTTTCAGCATGACCGTTTACCTGAGTGACCTCGATACGCCGGGAAAGTTCGGTTTCCAGCTTGCGACGGAACTTCACCAAGCGCTCGCGCTCATGTTCCATCTCCTGCTGGCAAAGTTCACATGCCTTGCCAAAGCCAACAATGCCCGTGACATTGAGCGTTCCAGAACGCATACCGCGCTCATGGCCGCCACCGTCAATGATGGCCTCAAGTCGAATGCGTGGCTTGCGACGCCGCACGAACAACGCGCCTACGCCCTTTGGTCCGTAGATCTTGTGGCCACTCCAACTGAGGAGATCGATGTGATCGCGCTCAACGTCGGTTGGCATCTTGCCGACCCACTGCGTGGCGTCGGTGTGGAACACAATGTCCTTGTCGTGGCACAACTTGCCGATCTGCGGGATCTCATTGATGACGCCGATTTCATTGTTGGCCCACATGATGGAGACCAAGATGGTGTCTGGACGAATCGCCCCAGCAACCATGTCTGCCGTGATCACGCCATCGGTTCCTGGCTCAAGGAAGGTGACATCGAAACCCTCGCGCTGCAGGCGCTTGCACGGGTCAAGCACTGCCTTGTGTTCATGAACTGCAGAGATGATGTGCCCGCGACCGGTCTGGCCTGCAGGTGCCTTCGCGTACATCTCGGCGGCGCCCTTGATGGCAAGATTGTTGCCCTCGGTGGCACCTGAAGTGAAGATGATTTCCTTCGGGTTGGCACCAATCAGCGCGGCAGCCTGCTCACGCGCGAGTTCAACGCCATCCTCAGACTCCCAGCCGAACTTGTGATTGCGGCTCGAGGAGTTACCAAACTTTTCACTGAAGTATGGAAGCATCGCCTCCACCACGCGCGGGTCGCATCGGGTGGTGGCAGCATGATCGAAATAAATGGGTAGTTTGAGTGCCATGGTGATGAACGAGGGATTTTAAAGAAGCGCAGCGCCGGGCCGGCCTGTCGCAGTTGAGATCCAGTCGCAACAACAGTCTAGGAAGGCTGGAACTAATTGAAAAGGGTTCCCGGAGTGGATATCGGTGAATTCTCGGAAATCTAATCCGGATTTCCAAGTCTGGAGTTCCGCCACTATGGTGCCCATCCCCAGATGCAGGTCATACACGCCCCAGAACAACTCCAGCCGTACGTGGGCTGTGCATTGGTTCCAACCATGGGAGCACTCCACGCTGGGCATGGGGCGCTTATTCGCCGTATGACAGGGCGAGGCGTCCCAGTGGTGGCAACGGTCTTCGTCAATCCAACCCAATTTGCGCCGCGCGAGGACTTCGCGAAGTACCCCCGCACCTTCGCCGAAGATGTGGCATTAGCTGAAGAATGTGGCGCCGATGCAGTGTTCGCTCCCACTGCAGACGCGGTGTATCCACGAGGGCTTGATGCAGCGCGTGCTGAGGCCGCCTTGTGGCAACTCCCTTATGTTGCAACACAACCCGGTCTTGAGGACGCCAACCGTCCTACGCACTTTGGCGGCGTATGCCAAGTGGTTACTCGACTCTTTGACCTGACTCGTCCAACACTTGCGGTCTTTGGCGAAAAAGACTTTCAACAACTGCGTGTTCTCACCGACCTGGTCCACATGCAGCGCACGACGGACGGGCGCTGGGGATCGCTGCTTGTTGAATCGGCTCCCACAATGCGCGAGACCGATGGTCTCGCCATGAGTAGCCGCAACCGCTACCTCTTGCCAGAGCAGCGGGATCAGGCTCTTGGACTGGTGCGCGCCTTGCGCCTTGCCGCCACAGCACATGAGCCTCAGAGTGCCGAATCCATGATGCGAACCACGCTTGAAGAGCACGGCCTCACCGTCGATTACGCGGTGGTACGCGATGCATCCACCCTACTTCCGGTGACTTCGTGGAAAACTCCAACCCGAGCCCTGATCGCCGCGCGACTGGGAAGCGTTCGCCTGATCGACAACATGGCTCTCGTGC
>JBIKQN010000405.1:0-2511 GCA_044349615.1 Phycisphaerales bacterium | reverse complement strand
GATTCGTACACGGACTATGGAGATATGCCCGGGTGACGGAACCCGATGCAAGGGAACGGCGGGGCGTGCGTTCATCCACGGCAATGCCAGAGGTTGGTCAGGTATCAGCGGCAGTTCTGGCCCGTGCAGCGCGCGGCGACGATGCCGCATGGCGAATGATTGTCAGCGAATACTCCGGTCGGGTCTACGGATTGCTTCGCTCGCAGGGGGCTGACCCGGAACTAGCCGAAGAAATCACGCAGTCAGTCTTTTGCACGATTGCAGCAAAGCTTGTTGATTACGTCGAGGGTGGGCGCTTCGAGAGTTGGCTGTTTCGAATTGCAGTGAATCGCCTGCGAGACGATGCGCGCCGCAAGCGCCGCCATGCCAAACCCGCTGGTGCAAATGAGGTACTTGAAGGGCTCGCAGGGGCGGCACCGGATCACAACGCCGGTCGTGCGCAGGCAGAGGAACTGCATGCTCTTCGGGCGGCTGTGGAGCGCCTCTCTGATTCTGACCGAGAGGTCATTGACCTTCGCCACGTGGGCGGCATGAGCTTCAAGGAGATGGCCCTGCACCTTGGCGAGCCGCTTGGAACGCTGCTTGCTAGGCACCACCGGGCGCTTGCCAAATTGCGTGGATTTTTGGAAGGACCGGCCGCCGATGGTGGCCGATCCGTGGAGGGTGGGTCCTAAATGCCCTTTTTGACAGTGATTTACCGGATTATCCGACCTGCGGGACTGCCCGCTGTGCAATGCGCCCCCATGGTTGGGCGTTCGATAGGAGGAATAAGCAATGAGTGACATTCACAATGATTCCCATGACTTACCCGCAGATGAGGGCCTTCGTGCCATCGCAACTCGACTTGAGTTGTCCGCTGCTTCCTATCGCCAGGAACGACCGGGATTGGCTGATCGAGTCTTTGCGCGGAGTGTCTTGGAGTTGCAGGTCGCACAGGTGCCTCCGACATTCTGGTTCGCGGGCGAGCGCATGCGGCGCTGGTCGCTTGCCGCGGCAGCGATGGTGGTGCTTGCTGGATCTGTTGCAATCTTCGTTACTGGCGGCGCACCACGCCGCGCACCGGCTGTTATGTCGGCTCGTGCTGTGGAACTCACGCCGATGGGCGGATCGGAAGCACTTCTAGTAGCGCTTATTGATGAGGACACTGCGCTTGGCTCGACCGATGGAGGCAGTGCATTCGATGCAAGTGCAATCGTCTTGATAACCGGTAGTTCAGTGAATGATGTGACCGTTGAGCTTGATGAGTTGCTCGCTGCCGGAGGCAAGCGATGAGCGAAGTCTTTGGTGCGGTACACGGCGCATGCAATGCGCGCGCGTCAATCCTGATTCTTGCAGCTGCATGTGCAGTGTTTACATGCAGCGGTGCGGCGATCGCTGATGGCAGCCTCGCGATTGCGAAGGGCGATGCAGTGCAGCAGGAAGCGACCGCGCCCGCTGAAAATCAGGCAGAAAAGCAGAATGTCAAGGCGAGTGAGAAGGCGAGTGAGAAGGCGGCTATAAAGCCGAGCGGCGAGCCGGGTGAACCGCGACGCAGCGACTCCATGCGTTGGCGCCCCGATGGTCCGATGCCGCCGGAAATGATTGATCGCATTATCGCGGTGGCCCGGGATGTTTCTCCCGACCTCGCAGCGCAGTTGGAAGAGCGACGCACGATGGCTCCAGATGACATGTCGCAAGCGATGCGCCAGAGTGCGCGTCGTTTGGTGGCTTTGGCAGTCATCAAGGAGCGCAATCCAGGTCTCTACGCCATCCGAGTGGAAGATGTGCGCCTCCAACTTGAGTTGCGCACTCTTGGTGATGCATACCGAGCAGCCCAGGAGGCGAGCGATGCCGCCAAGATCGCCGTTCTTGAGGCGCAGATTGCTTCCAAGGTACGCGTGCAGGTGGACATTGATTTGAAAGCACGAGCCCAAGAATTGCTGGCCCTTGATGAGCAAATGAAGGCGATGCGCGATGAACTTGTACAAGAGCAGCGCAGCACCGACACCCGAGTGACCGAGCGTATTGACGCTGTAAAGAAGGGTCAGCCGATTCAGGAGCGTGGGATGTTTGGTGAGGGCACTTCTGGTGGCGAACGACGCGGCAAGCCGCGTCCGGAACAACCCGCTCCTGCAAAGCCCTGATATCCGTAGACTGCGGTTGTGGAACTTTCACAGCGTCGATGGGCTCGCTTTGGTTGGTGGACCCTCGCTCTCGTGGTGGGCATGTGTGTCTTCTCCGCGCCATGGAGTTTTGGCTCAGTGCGAGTAGGAACGATTGACGTACCGCGGTATGCGGCGTCGAACCTCGAACTCAATTTATTGCCGCCCTACTGGCATTCCCTGCCATCGGATGATGCAGCTCGCATTGATCGAGTGTCCGCCAGCACGGCTTATGTACCGGGCCGTGTGCTTGGTACCGATGCGCTCGGCCGCGATGTGCTTGCGCGCGTCTTGGCGGGTGGCATCTTCAGTATGGCGGTAGGGTTGTCTGCGGCAGCAGTGGCGGTCATCATTGGGACGCTTTGGGGTT
>JBIKQN010000406.1:0-2511 GCA_044349615.1 Phycisphaerales bacterium | reverse complement strand
ACAGCGAGCGCCTCGCGCGACCCGCCGCCGAGAATCTGGATTCCAATCGGGCAGTCCACGGCGGTGCGTACCGCTGCGCAGACTGCAGACATGCATGCAACGATCTCTGCGCCGATTCCGCCTCCGAGGTACGGGCGATCATGCATGTTCTCAAGCATCACTGCATCGAAGCCAGCATCACGCAAGGTGCGAGCTTCGCGCACTGCATGCGCCACCAGCTCTTGCGGTGTCAGGTGTGCGCGCGGTGTTCCTGGAAGTGCCCCAACATGCACCATCCCGATGATGCCGCGAAGTTCGGCGTGAGTCCGCACTGGAGAAGAGTCGACCATGCGTTGATACTACGGCGTCACGGGCGCAGCGCAGGCGATCAGGGATTGGAGAGCGGCACATTCTTTGCCGATGTGGCGTCAATCCCACCAAGCATTTCGGTACGCATGGCAGCGTATTCCGGTGAGACCGATGCCTTGACGATCTCCAGTTCGATGCGCTTCTCAAGAGCTGAATCAAGTCCAAACCGAGTGCCAAAGCTCACGTAGTCCCGTATCAGCGGCCGGGGCAGCACGGTGATGTGCTCTCCCGGATTCTGTTCGACAAGGTAGGCAAGGGTGGTGCTTGAACCAACGATGGCATCGATGCTCTGCTCACGGAGTGCGGCAACTGCTTCCTCGAAGGTAGCGAAGCGGATGGCTGGGATGTTCGCTCGCGTCACGTAGGTGTCTCCAGTCGAGCCAATACCGACGCCAACCCGCATTTTGATGAGTTGGTTCTGGCTCTTCACGATCGGCTGCAGCCGCGCCGCCGTCAATACGGAAGTAAAGACCGCGGTGGCAATTGTCATGAGTAGGAACCCAACAGCCATCCAGATGGCGCCAATCAATTTGCCCCAGGCTGTGGTGGGAACTCGGTCGCCGTAGCCAACGGTTGCCAATGTTGTCAGGCTCCACCAGATCGACTCGCCGAGTCCGCGGATTTTGGTGACACGGACAAAGTCATCTTTCTTTCGTTCGACGCTCCAGAATAAAAGTGCGAACAGTCCGGCGAAACATGGGAGTGCAAAGAGCCATGTAGTGATCTCGCTGGTGATGATCCGCTCTGTCACCGATGCAAACGAAAGCGCACCGCGAACACGCGTTGCAATCGAGACACCACTTTGATCAAATGGCGGCGTCATTCCAAACTGCGCAATATTTTCAGGGATGATGGGTATGCCAGTCATCGCTACGTCAATGTCGCCCTTGGAAACCGCTTCCAGAAGACCCGGATAGCTATGCACTGAAAGTGTGTAGTCGATCCCTAGGTTCGCCACGGTTTTTTGCCAGACCAACGCTCCAAGACCCGACCAGTATGGTTTCGATTCGGTTGGTGCAATTGTCCACGGTGGCAGATCGCACACGCCAACCCGCAATTTGATTCCAGATTGATGCGGTGGCAGTGCATTGCCAATTTCAACGGGCGCAGTACGCTCCCCGACATGCAGAGTGCCGACTGGATGTGCAACATTTGTAGGCGCAGGATGCGAGGAAACTTCCTCTATGTGCTGGGTTTGTGCAGCGGCATCTTGGCACGCTTGGGATGGCAATCCAAGCATGGCGCACATCACTATTGACACAATCGCGGCAGTATGCGGGTACATGGGTGGCAGGATAGGTGAGTGGCGCGGGTATCGTCAGTTGCGTGACAGTCTCTCCTCCATATGCACCATCCATGAAGTTGCCGCAGCGCGCGGCGCTTCGGCATGACCGACCAGTTGCCATTATCACTGGAGCGAGTGCCGGAATTGGGGCTGCAACAGCGATTGAGTTGGCGCGTTTGGGTTATGACCTGGTCTTGGTGGCGCGGCGGCGCGATCGCCTTGCTGATGTTGCTGCGCGTGCTTCTGATGCTGCTCATCGGCTGGTGCGTGCCGAACTTCTCACGATGGATGTTGCAGAAGCAGGAGCGTCGGGGGTGATCCTTGACACTGCGGAGCGTGTCTTTGGTCGCTTTGATGTGGTGTACGCAAACGCCGGTTACGGCATGGAGCGGGCAGTTCACGACACGACAGTCGATGTGCTCCGGGCGATGTTTGAAACGAACTTCTTTGCAAGTGCCGAACTGTGCAGCGATGCGGCGCGGCGGCTCATTGCTGCGGGGCGGGGTGGGCATCTTCTGATGTGCTCAAGTTGCGTGTCGAAGTTCACTATGCCCTCCTTTGGTGCATACAGCGCAAGCAAGGCAGCGCAAGCGCACATGGCGCGCGCCATGGCCTTTGAATTGCGTCCGCACGGCATCATGGTTTCGAGCGTGCATCCAGTGACCACTCGAACGGAGTTCTTTGATGTGGTTCGGGAATCGCTGGCAGTTGGCGATGCGCAGCAGTATTCCATTCACGACATGTCCAAGTGGTTTGTGCAGCGACCAGAGAAGGTGGCTCGTGCGATAGCGCGCTCTATCGGAACGCGACGAACGGAAATCTGGACCAGCCTTCCTACTCGCATATCTGCCGGCCTGATCACGGCATTCCCGTGGCTC
>JBIKQN010000404.1:0-2520 GCA_044349615.1 Phycisphaerales bacterium | reverse complement strand
CGTCATTGGCGCCAAGTCGGCCGGCAGTAGCAAGGCGGCTGGTAGTGATGACGATGATGCTGATTTCGTGGAGCAGCTCTACGTGAGTTCGAGCCACGATGACCTGCTCTGCTTCACAAACACTGGCCGCGTCTTCAAGATGAAGGTTTGGCAGATTCCGGAAGCTGCGCGTACCGCAAAGGGGCGTGCTATTCAGAATCTCTTGGAACTCCGCCCCGATGAGCGCATCTGCACTTGGCGCCCGGTGGCACAGTTCGAACAGCGCGAAGACTTCCTGTTCTTCCTGACCGCCAACGGCCAGATCAAGCGCACTGCGCTTCAGGAGTATCGCAATGTCAACAAGTCAGGAATCATCGCGCTTGGCCTCAAGGAAGGCGATCGCTTAGTGGATGTACTTGTCACGAGCGGTAATAGCCATGTACTGCTATCCACGGCACAAGGAATGTCCATTCGCTTTGATGAAAATGATGCGCGTGTCATGGGACGCTCCGCAGCAGGTGTCATCGGCATTGACCTTGCAGATGACGATGAGGTCGTTGGCGGCATCGTGTGTGATGACACGCTTGACCTCTTCACCGCATGTGAATCCGGCTTTGGAAAGCGCACTCCCATGAAGGAGTACCTCGTGCAAAGTGAGGATGGTTCCACGCGTGCGCAAAGTCGCGGCGGCAAGGGACGCATTGATATTCGCACTGAGGGTCGCAATGGCCGCGTCGTGGCTGTGCGCAGCGTGACTGATACTGATTCATTGATCTTCTCTACCAAGTCAGGCATGGTGGTCCGCATACGCGCCGCCGATGTTCGACAGGTCGGACGCAACACGCAGGGCGTGAAGCTCGTCAGTCTTGATGCGGGCGATGCACTGGCATCGGTTGCCAAGATTGAGCAAGGTGATGAACCAGTAGAAACAGCGGCACCGGGCGAGGCAACTCCACCTGCCACTAGCCCTACCCCTGATGCGCCAACGTAATCGCGGTGTTACTTACCGCGTTCCATCTGGAACGCAGCCAGTGCAGTTGTCACATCCTCGCTGAAATCAAAGACCCGGTCGAGGTCCGTGGCTAGCAGTATTCCCCAGATCCGATCCGTCACGGAGCAGATTCGTGGCTGTGCGCCAGCGAGCAGTGCCAACTTGCGCACCCGGAGAAGTTGCGCGATGTTGGATGAGTTCAGAAACTGAACATGTCGCATATCCAAGATCACATCGCGGGCGCGAAGATCAGTGCGTCCAGCCTTGAGGCCATCAGCAACCATCTGGTAAGTAGCGGCGAGCGTCGCCATATCCTCCGCGAACGATGGGTCGTTCTGGAGTTCTGCGACTTGGATGGAATCCGACCATTCGTTGATAGGCACGCAGACAGGATAGCGACATGCGCAGAACGCGTATCCTGCCGTCCCCATGCGTAGGCTGCGTCGCACCCCCATTCAACCTCGGATCGAGCTGATCCCACTGATCGATGTGATGACCTTCCTCATCACTTACTTCATCTACGCCACGGCCACGCTCATGCGGGTAGATCTTGTTCCTATGGAACTGCAGCAGTTCACGAGCGGCAAGGCCGCGACCGGAGCACCAGCCGTCACCGTGGCCGTGAATCTTGAAGGCAAGGTCTTTGTGGATAAGGAACCAGTGGAACTTTCGCAGATGGTGGAACGCATCCGTGAAAAAGTATCGAAGGATAAAAAGACGGTCGTGTACCTCGCTATTGCAGAGGGCCAAGGAACAATGGACCGCGCACCCCTTCTGCAGGAACTTTGGGATCGCATGCGTCCACTTAATATGACAGTGAACCTTGTTGGTCGTCCTGGCATTGCTGCAGCGAACCACCCAAACGCGCCCGCAGGATCCGGCGCACCCAAGCCCTAGGTCATGCCCGTCCCGAGCACCGACAATGATCGCGTCGGCCGGACCCTTGCGTGGGGCATTTGCTTCTCATTGTGCTTTCATGCGGTGCTCTTTTCGCCGCAGCTTGCAGACCTGCTGACCACAAAGCCGGCAGAGGCTGAGGCTGCTAGCGAACAGGAAGCAAAGGACGACAAGAAGGCCAGCGCTGCCGAACAGAAAAAGGCCCAGGACAAAAAGGACGACAAGAAGGAAGAGAAGAAGGGCGAAAAAGAAGAAGAGGAAAAGCAGCCTGAAAACGGGGCGCAAATGCCTCCCCCGCCACCCGGTTCGCAAGACGTCCCGCCAATTCAAACACCCACCCCTTCGCCTGCCTATCCCGATGTTGAGGACACCTCCATTGGTGAGGACAAAGGCGATGCCATGAGTGTTGTCATCATCGGTCGCGACGATTACGAAGAGCACATGGCACAGCTGAGCGTGGTCTCGCAGGCTGGATACCGCATGAGTGATGCGGGTGGAACTGGCGAACAGAATTACGGGCGCGGCACCCAGGGCGATGGCGGCGGTGGCGGTGGCGCAGCTCCAAATGCAACAGTCAACACGGTGGTTGCTGACACTGCGGGAACTCCATCGAAGCCAGATACAACCGTTGTTGCTGCAGCCGAGCCAGTGAA
>JBIKQN010000403.1:0-2530 GCA_044349615.1 Phycisphaerales bacterium | reverse complement strand
ACGCTCCACATCAATGCCCATGAGTGAGGCGCCAGTTGGATTCTGCGCAACAGCACGCATCGCCTTACCAAGCTTCGTGAATCGAACCAGATAGGTGAGCGCCAGCATCAGCGGAAGCGTCACGCATAGCACCAAGAGGTCGGTGCGCGAGTAGATGACATCACCGATCTGTGCGGCGGGCGCTGCCGAAACCAAAGCAGGAAATGCCTTCGGAGCAGCGGAACTTGTGCCACCCGCAAACACGTCCATGGGTAAACCGCCCCAGAAGAGCCCCAGATTGACCAAGATGAAACTGGCACCGATCGCACTCACCAATAGGCTCAATTTGCTGGCCTTGCGAAGTGGTCGATAGGCAAGACGGTTGATGGACCAATTGAGCGAACCGCAGAAAGCCGCGGTGCCAACAAGCACGATCACCAGCCCCATCACCCCGCCAACTCCGACCCATTGATCGACGCCAAGTGCGCCCACCACGGTCAGCGCGAAGTATGCGCCGAGCATGCATAGATCGCCGTGCGCAAAGTTGATCAACTCGATGATGCCGTACACCATGGTGTAGCCAATGGCAATCAGCGCGATGATCATGCCATTGGAAAGCCCCGTCACTAGTTGCTGGGTAAAGACCTCTTGCGAGGACAGCAACCCATCACGGGCAAAGGCACCAGCAGCGTCTACTTGCGAAAGCGCGCACGCTGCCAAAAACTCTGCTGCCGCAACCGTTCGCTGCATCAGTTGGCCTTCGCAGCCCCACCCGCCGTGCGGACGAACTTGAAGGCACCGTCTTCAATGGTGTTAATGGACATGGTGCGGATTGATGTGTCACCGTTCTCGTCAAAGCTCCATGTACCTAGCGCACCATTGAAGTTCTTGGTTGCAGCGACAGCATCAATGATCGCTGCACGATCCTTGGTTTCCGCACGGTCCATGGCGTCAAGCAACACACACCCCGCTTCGTAGCCATACACGGCATACGCCTCAGGAATCTCACCGTACTTGGCTTGGTAGCTCTTGACGAACTTGGCACCAATACCAGTGAGCATTTCGGAGGGAACACCACCGAAAGTGATGTACACGCCGCCTTGTTCTTTCGTCGTGCTGTCCTTGCCCGCGGCCTCGATGAATGCTTTTTCAAACGTTCCGTCCGGTGATACGAATGGAACCTTGCATCCGCCAGCGCGCAAGTCCTTAAGGACCTGCGCAGCGTTAGTCTGGGTAGTGCCTCCAAAGAAGACAACATCGGGGGCAGCGGCGCGAATCTTGGTGACGAGCGATCGATAGTTTGAGGCTTTGGCGTCAATACCTTCAAATCCGACAACTTGAACACCGGTTGACTCAGCGGTCTTCTTGAAGACATCGGCAATGCCCTTGCCGTACAGCTCGCGGTCATGAAGAATGAAGACCTTCTTGGCCTTCAGGTCCTCACGGCAGAACTCACAGGCGACAGCACCTTGAATGTCATCTGCAGGCACAACGCGGAAGTAGCTCACCTTTCCGGAAGGGCGATAGACCGCAGGCTCGTTGGCCTCGCCAAGACCGGGCTTCGTCAGACCAGCAGCGGTGTTCCCGGGGCTGACCATCACAAGACCAGCCTTGTTCAGAAGCGGCATGGAGATCTTGGCGGCGCCTGAGTTGTAGGTACCGATGTATCCGACGACTGATGGATCAGCGATCGCCCGCTTGGCGTTCGCCGACTCAATCTGACCATCCCAGTTCCCCTTCTGTGGACTCGCGTCATCCATCGCCTCAAACTCGATCTTGAACCCATCAACCATGGCGCCTCGCTCTTCGATGGCCATCTTGATGCCGTTCACGATGCTGGTGGTCTGCGCATTTGCACTGCCAGTCTGGGGAAGACTGCTTAC
The DNA here is from genome assembly GCA_044349615.1 of Phycisphaerales bacterium. Classification (GTDB taxonomy): domain Bacteria; phylum Planctomycetota; class Phycisphaerae; order Phycisphaerales; family SM1A02; genus UBA966. The sequence goes on along the minus strand of JBIKQN010000403.1, from coordinate 668 downwards.
AATTTTTAACTTCTTGCTTGGTGCATCCTGACTAGGAAGCACAGGCGCGGCGGCGAGAAGAAATGCTGCACCAGTAAGCGCAGCAACGATGGAAGCGGTCCGGCGGATCATGGGGGGGATCATAGCGAGACCGCATCCAAAGGGCAGATTTAATGCGTTGGCTGCCCATGCGAGCCAACGAATGAGCAGGTATCGTCAAGCCCTTCCACTCCATCACCCCTTCAACCGAGAACACCACTATGAAGAAGTCTGCTCTTTGCCTTCCAGCCATCCTGCTCGCCACCTTTGCACTCGGCTCACTCCCGATGGGATGCGAGTCCGAACCGAAGCTTCCACCAGAAGAGCAGGCCAAGATTCTGAAGGGTGAGGCAGAAGGAACCATTGAGCGCTGCAAGACGAAGTTCCCAGCAACAGCGAAGGAATTCAGCAGTGCATACGGCTATGCCGTCTACCCAGAAATCGGCAAGGGCGGTCTCGTGGTCGGTGGCTTCAGAGGCACTGGTCTGGTTTACGAAGGCGGCAAACTTGTTGCCAAGAGTGTCGTCGGCGGCGGAACCATCGGCGCACAGATCGGTGGCCAGGCTTACGCACAAGTCATCTTCTTCAAGGACAAGATGGCCTTTGAACGCTTCCAGCGCGGCGAGACTGCATTCCAGGCTGGCGGCTCG
>JBIKQN010000042.1:0-8547 GCA_044349615.1 Phycisphaerales bacterium | reverse complement strand
AGCTCGCCGGTCAAGTGCTTGGGCGCTCGCCGATCCGCCCGCAGAGCGCGTGGCGATCGATAGCGCATCCGCGCCGGCAGTCGGTACCACTAAGTCAACATGGGATGCTTCACTCCCGCGCACACCCTTCGGGAGCACGAATGTCACATCAACATCCATCCCTGCAAGCGCCTTCGTCAGCCCATGACATGCTGTGCCAAGACCGCCAGTAATGAATGGCGGGAACTCCCATCCCAACATCACTACCTTGGGCCGACGTGAAGTCATGCTCCGGCGTTCTCCTGCATATCACCAAGCTGTGAGAACGCAGCCTCAAAGGCCAAGAGGTAGGTGGCTATGCCAGTAGTTTCGTCAGCGATACCCTCAAGCGGTACGCGGCTACGGAACACATAGACCTTGTCATCGTTGCGGTAGTGCTTGACCTGCGGGCAGCGGTTCGGGAAATCCAAATTCACCAGTTCGTCGTCCACAAGTTCTTCCGCAGTGTCGCGACCTTCCAACATGTCGCCTTCAATTGATTCGCTGAGCCACCGGTCGGCAGTCTCAAGAGCAATGGACCAATGCCCGTCGGCCTTGTCGATCACGTACCACGCCTCTGCGGAGGCATCCTTGGCACGGCAACGAACAGTATCTCCGTTGATGCTTGCATCTTTGAATCGTCCGCTCTGGCTGGCTTGTTGTACGAGTGACTGTAATTCGTTGCTCATAGGTGCTTTCTCCCGAAGGTGGCGTAGGATACTTGATCCATGAGCACCTCCCCTGAGCATGAATCCGCAAATACTCAGGGCGATGCCTGGACATCGCGTCGGCTGATTCGATGGATTGACAGCCACCTGACCGCCAAAGGAATTGATGCGCCTCGGGTGTGCGCCGAGATGCTCGTTGGTCATGTGGTGGGCGCAGAACGCATGCAGTTGTATATGCAGGCTGATCGACCTGCGTCCCCTCAGGAACTGGAGCGCCTCCGTGCGCTTGTGGTGCGAGCCTCACGCCATGAACCCGTGCAGTACCTCGTGGGCGAAGCTTGGTTCTGGTCGAAGCGATTTACAGTTGGACCAGCAACCCTCATTCCGCGCCCGGCAACCGAGCATCTTGTGGAAGAGGCGGTGCTGAGTGCGCGTGCTGCGGCTGCGGCTGGGGCGCGCCCCGTTCGTGTCTTAGAAATCGGCACTGGTACCGGGTGCATTTCAACGTGCATTGCCACGGCACTGCGCGGTCAGCGACGCGGCACCGAGCCAACAGATACGCCCGCGATACCCATTGATATTCAGATCATCGCAACAGACATCGTTCCGGCGGCGCTTGAGTTGGCACGCATGAATACCGCAGCACACGGAGTCAGTGATGCGATCGAACTACGCGCTGGCTCAATCTATGAGCCACTGGCCCCGCAAGAGCAGGGAGTCTTTCATGTGCTTGTTTCCAATCCGCCATACGTGCGCGATGACGAATGGCAGGAAATGGATGCCAATGTTCGCGACCACGAGCCGCGGAGTGCACTGGCGGGCGGGGCTACCGGAATGGATGTACTGACGCCGCTTCTTGCAAGCGCGCATGCGTGGCTCGTTCCGGGTGGGCGGCTTGTGGTTGAGATTGGCCATCGCCAGCACGATGATGTGCTTGCCGCGGCACGATTGAATCAGGAACTCACGGACGTGGATATCCGCAAGGATTTTGAGGGATTCTGGCGAATGCTTGTCGCAACGCGCCGGTGACGGGACTTAGGCGGAGGGCGTGGATCGCGTCAGCGGCCGCTCGCCGCGCCACTCTGCGATCGCCTTGCGCACTTCATCCACCAATTGCTGCGCTTGGAACGGCTTAAACAGGAAGCAGTGCAACCCCTCTTGCGTGGAGCGCACAATGGAGTGATTGGGGTCGTATCCGAATCCAGTCATCAGGATCACCTGAGTACGCGGGCACGCTTCCTTGGCAATTCGGAAGACCTCATAGCCGTTGCGTTCGGGCATACGAACATCACTGATGACCACGTCGTAGGGCTTGCCCTCAGCCGCGGCACGAGCAATTGCTTCGCAGCCTTCGTTGCTTGATGAGAATCGGTCGACAGCGCCACCAACCTCGGCAAGCACATTGGCAACAACATCGCGCACTGGTTCTTCGTCATCAAGGACAGCAAGGCGCCGACCGGCAATATCTGGGTCTGTGCCTTTGCTACGGTCAAGGCGATCGACGCCGAGAACCACTTGCGGACCGCCAGTGGCGCCGCGCACGCGATTCTCAACGCTTGCAATCGCGCGTTCGAGTTCTGCAATGGCTGCCGCCGGGACATCGGGGTCACGCTTGAGGTGTTCCACTGCACCGCGAATTGCTGTGATTGGCGCAGCAATCTCATCGCGGAGCGCGCCGCTCACGCGTTGATTTGTGGTGTAACGCTCAACCACCAGCATGTCCAAGATGTTCAGCGCCATAGCGATGTAACGCCCAAACAATTCAAGACACAGCAGGTCTTCCTCATCAAACTGCCCAGGCTTCTGGCTCTCCATGTTGATGACGCCAACTACTTTGTCATGCAGCAGGAGCGGAGCGGTAATGCTTGATCGGCCACCATCAAGGCCAGGGATGTACAGTCGGTCTGACTCAGAATCAGCGCAGAGGTATGGCTCGCCGCATGCAGCAACATGCCCAGAGATTCCGTTGCCTTCGGGACTTGAATGCAGGAATCGTCCCGGAGGCAAGGGCGGAATGCCGCGGCTTGTCACCAGTTCAAGTCGCTGCGTTGCCTTGTCTAGGAGCCGAACTTCAAAGTCCTTCACGCCGAACAATCGTTCAAGCGCCCCCACGATCTTTCCTTCGATCAGTCCGAGACGCTCTCCCACGTTCAAGGGATTGACGATCTTTGCGTCGAGCGCCAGCAGGTCTGCGCCTGCAGCATCGATCTGATCAACGCGGTCAAGCACTCGCTGCCGACTTGTGACATTGTGGAGCACCCCAACGGCGCGTGTTGATGGTCCCTTGCGATCACGTTCACCATCAAGTGGGGTGATCGCCACTTCCCAAGAACTATCGCCAGCCTTGAAACTGCGCAGGTGGGTTCGGCGGTCTCTACCGTCGTGGGCAAGTTCTAGGAGCAGGTCGCGGCAACAGTCGCAGAATCGACGAAGCGTCTCCGGAGTCAGCGCCTCAAGACGGTGATTCATCCACAGAATCTCCCCGGCGCGGTCTACAACGCCGATTCCGTCACCGATCTCCTCAAGGAGAAGAACGGGGTCGCTTCCATGCAGATCTTTTCGGGTTTGCGGTGACATCGCGCGTTCCGTCGGGCTGAACTTCTACAGGGTGATTGTAACCCGGAGGGATGGGTAGAATTCGGCACCTCCCTCAGCTTGGTTCCATCCAAGCTAGCAGCCCTCCACCAATGATTGAAACGCTCGGCATCGTGAAGCGGTTTGGACGCGTGATCGCTGTCGATCATGTGACATTCTCCGTTCCCGCTGGTGCCGTCTGTGGATTTCTTGGTCCAAACGGGGCTGGTAAGACCACCACCATCCGGATGATCGTGGGCGCCATGGCGCCGGACGAAGGGGAGTTGGTGGTCGCCGGACTGCGGATGGAAGCGGGAGCGTCCGACGCGCGCCGTCTGGTTGGATACCTACCGGAGGAAAGTCCGGTTGAACCGGATCTCACGGTCGATGAGTTTGTTGGATTCCGAGCTGAGCTCTACGGCGTGCCGCGTCGGGTGCGCGCTGATGCCGTGGCACGGGCATTGGCGCGGTGCAATGTAAGTGATGTTCGTCACCGCCTGTGCGGGCAACTTTCCAAGGGGTATCGGCAGCGCGTTGGTCTTGCAGCGGCGATTGTGCATGCACCGCGAGTCTTGGTACTCGATGAACCAACCTCTGGTCTTGACCCAAGCCAAGTGATTGACTTCCGTGCGCTGCTTCAGGACTTGCGCGCAGAGACCACCATCTTGCTTTCAAGCCATGTGCTTGCTGAAGTAGAGGCTAGTTGCGATCGCGCCGTATTCATTGATGGCGGTCGAGTGGTGGCTGCTGGATCGATGAGTGAATTACGCAGTCGTGGTGCCGCCAGCGAGCGACTCGTGGTGGAATGCATGGCGGATGCCGGAGCGGTGTTGCTCGCGTTGCCCGGTGCACGTGCAGTCCGATGCACGCGACTGCCAGACGGCTGGTATGCGTGTGATATTGATGCAGCCGATGGGGTCGATTCCACACTGCTTGCTTCTGAAGTAGGGCGGGTGTTGGTCTCGGCCGGAAACGCAGTTCGCCGGCTTGAACGCTCAGCATTGCCGCTTGAGGCAATTTTTCATCGCATACTTTCTGGTGCGTCATCGGGGACTGTCTTGGGTGGCGCATCTGCTCCTCATGCAGTGCGGGAGACGAAGCCATGAGCCTGATTCGAAGCACTGTCGCCGTTGCCCGTCGTGAGTGGCGGATGCAACTTGGATCTGCCCTCGGTTGGAGCGTGATGGCTGCGTTTGCAGCACTCGCAGGAACTGTCTTTGCCGTGGCTGTCTTTCGGAGCGGTGCTCCTGCAACATTGCGTGGAACATTTATTGCCCTTGGCTGGGCAGTCCTGTTAGTGGCACCTGCTATTTCCATGCGCTCGGTGGTGGAAGAACGACGCACCGGAACGTGGTCATCGCTTGCAGCATCACCAGCGGGATTTGTGGCAATCATCGCCGGAAAGTTCATGGCGCTCTCAGGGCTCTTGGCACTGACCATCGTGGTGCCCGTTGTAGCGCAACTAGCAGCACTCGAATGGTTCGCGCGGCCGGATTACCTTGAAGCGACCACTGGTGTGGCTGGCTTGCTTCTGGCGGGCGCTGCGTATCTCGCTACTGGCATTCTGATGTCTGCACTGGTGAGTAACCAGGTTGCGGCCTATCTACTGACAGTGTTCCTCTGGCTGACATGGATTGCTCTTGCACGGAGCGCACCAAGCCTCTTGTCTGGCAACGCGGCGTATGTGGGATTTGCGCTGGACCCACTGCGGCGTCTTGATGACTTTCTACTTGGCTTAATGGACACCGGAAACATTGTGTATTTCGCTGCAATTTCTGCGTGGTTCCTGTGTGCGGCCATGTTGGTTGCCGCGCGTGCGTCACTGGCCGCACGGGTTGCGGGGCGATGGCGAATCGCGCTCGGCTTGGTGTTTGCCGCTGTCATTGCCATCGCAGCAGTTGGAATGGCTGATGCACCGCGTCTACGCGTTGCTGCGGACATGACCAAATCGCGCGCATACACGCTCTCGGATGACACTCGCACCATGTTGGCGGCACTCACTGGTGACTGGCAGATCTCCGTGATCCTGAGCGCACCGGATGCAGGCGTCGCGCGTCAAGTTGACGAGGTGCTGGCACGGATCGCCGATTGTCCAACCAAGGATGGGCGCATTCGTGCTTCCCGTGTTGATCCAACACAACCATCGGATGCGGCACGCTATGAATCTGCGCTCGAGAGCGTCCAGATGCGTGATGCAACCGCGCTTGTCCAGTATGCGAAGGCCATCCGCGTTGGTCGTGATGCGTTTGACCGATTGACGCGCGTGGCCGCTGTGCAGGTGCCGCTCCTTGAAGACTTGGTGACAGCGCTACCTGCACAGGATTCAGCGCGTGCAGAGCTTGATGCGCTGCGCGGTGGATTCGTGCAACTGGTAACTCAGAAGCGTGCGTTTGATCGTTCCATTGACCAATTGCGCAGTGCATCAGATGCCCGACCGTTTCCTGACGAAGCCCGCGCCGCTTCGGCACTTGCCGCCAATCTCAAGCATTGGAGCGAAGAATTGGCTGCTGCCGCTCGCGCGCTTGGCGAACGTGCCGCGCAGCATGTTGATTCTGCAGCGCTCGCCGCATGGCTTGAAGGCGCACCTGCAGAATTCACCGCACTAGCGCGCGAATTGCGCATTGCACAGGATGAACTTGATCGCCTTCCGCCATTGTGGGGCGCAGAAGTGGGCGCGGCTCTTGCGGTTGGTGACTGCGCCATCATCAGTGGCCCTGCTGGCGTTACCACCGTGCCCGGTTGGCAGCTCGTTTCCGGTTCAAGCGGCGGATCGATTGCATTCGATCGCCGATTCCGTGGCGAGCAGGCGATCGCATCGGCATTGCGCGCACTGAAGGTTGGTAAGCCACCAGTTGCCGTCTTTGTCCATGCGGGCGCGCTTGGACTGCTGCGCCCCTCTGCAGATGGAAATGACTTTGCGGCAGCAGCGGATGCATTGCGCGGCGCACGATTTGATGTTCGCGAGTGGACGCCAGCAGACGGGCCACAGCCTGTGGTGGGTGCTGGCACAACCATGGTGTGGATCATCATTCCGCCATCGGATCGTGATTCGGTTGATGAGTCGCCGCGCGAACGCGCATTGCTTTCGGTGGCGCGGCGCTTGGTTGCGCAAGGGCAACCAGTCTTACTTTCTGTTGGTCCAAGCCTGCTTCCGTTACTGGGTCAACAGGATCCGTGGGGCACGCTGTTGCATGGTCGTGGCATGGTGGCGCAGACTGGGCGCACAGTGCTAGAGATGGTGCCAACTGGCCCAGATCGTGCTGAGACCAGTGCGGTCCAGTCGATTGTTGCTGGCGGCACCGACAGTGCAGTTGGCCGTGCCATTGATGGCCAGCGCATGCGGCTCGATCGACCGATTCCGCTGCAGTCTGATCCGGCGGCATCTGGGGTGTCTGTTGTTGTAGCCATTGAGCCAGCCGCTGAACGGTGGATTGAGGACGACTGGCGCCGTGACCTGAAGGGTCGGATGGAGGCTCCTGAGTCCAAGCGGTTTGATGCAGCGGTTCCTGTGGTATTGGCGTCGGACCCGGTGCGTGCCATGCTTGTTGGCTCTCCCACGTGGATGACCACGGCAGTCGCTGACGCTGCGGACGCACTTGGCGGTGGACGCGTTGCTCTCCGTAATCCTGGCAATCGTGACTTGTTGGTGAATGCGGTCGCATGGCTTGCGGGTCGAGACGATTTGCTGGCTGGGTCTGGTGCCGGTCGTGAAGTTGGGCGATTGCCCCGGTTGTCACGAGCAACAGTGGGACTCGTAGGCACTGTGGAAGCGTTCGTGGTGCCATCGCTCATTGCCGCAGTCGGTGCGTGGGTAGTTGTTCGCCGGAGGATGCGCACATGAAGACGCGATCGCTCGTGATATTGGCAGTCATTGCCGTGCTTGCCGTGACTGGTTGGTGGTCCGTGCGCGGTCGTGGCGGCGGTGGTACCGATCGGCAATTGCGTGCATCGCTCTTTGCCTCAGACGAGATTCCGCTGGAGCAGATCGATCGTATTGAACTTGCGCGGACGGGAATAGAAACGTTTGTCTTTGTGCGTAGTGCCGATGGATGGGTGCAACAAGCGCCGTTTGCGCATCCAGCGGATCCGGCATCGATTCGCGAGGTGATTGATGTCTGTGCCGCGCTGCAATCGACGCGCGCCGTTGACCCTTCGTCCATTGACCCTGAAGCGCGTGCAGCACTTGGCTTGTCGCCACCCGCCGCAACATTGAGGCTTTCGTGGCCGGGCGGTGAGCGCAGCATTGAACTTGGTCGACGCACTGTTGCCGGTCGGGCATGGGCGCGCGTCATTGGCAGGAACGAGGCCGCCAGCATTGACGCGTCGCTTCATGAGATCGCGGTGGATAGCGATCCGCGCCAGTGGCGGTCGACACACCTGTATGAGCCAAGCACAACGGATGTTGCTCGCATTGAACTTCGCTACGGGTTGGCTCCTAGCCAGCGCGTGGTGCTTGTCCGTGCTGCTGGCAAGTGGCGTATTGAATCGCCGGTCTCCACGCGAGCGGACGCCGATGCCGTGCGCGGCTACATCGAAGCTCTCGCCCGTGCGGAGGCTGATGCGTTTGTCACTGATAGCCCAAGCGATTGGAGCACCTTTGGCTTGTCAGCGCCGGAGCGCAGTGTGCGATTGTTGGCAGCACGTCCTGCAGTTGGGAGTGCGTCCGCCCCTGATGCAACATCGGTCCCTCCCGCCGCGATGCTTGGCGCCATTGATGTTGGCGTCACTGCCGCTGAGGGAGCCCAGGAGCGATTCGCGCGGATAGCGGAACGAGCAACGGTGGTGCAACTTGGAACCAAGGCGTTGGCGGCACTCTTTCCTCCACCTGCATTCTTTGTTGACCCGCGCGGATCCGACGTGATGCAAGCCGATGTCCGCGCAGTGACATTTACTGCGTATGCGCCAAGTGTATTGGCGGAGCGTGATGTAGCTACCAATCCGGTCTTCCGCCTTGAGCGCACGCTTGATGGTTGGAACATCACCACGCCGGGATCGGATCCGCGGAGTGCAAGCACAGAGCGGGCACGGAAACTTCTTGCGCAACTATGCGAAGCACGTGCGCCAGCGGTGGCATTCCAGCGCATGCCGGATGCACTTCGCATTGGCGAATTCACGCTCTTTGGTGCCGGTGGCGTGGAGATCGCACGGGTGCGGGTGGCACATGAGCCCGATGGTCAGTGGGCTATTGATAGTGATGATGGGGTACTGCGCGTCTTCCCGAACGGCTTTGACCTGGCCATCGAGCCGCGTGCATTTGAAGTCAATCGCTAGCGCTTGAGTACCGGTG
>JBIKQN010000402.1:0-2536 GCA_044349615.1 Phycisphaerales bacterium | reverse complement strand
CATAATCGCTCCCAAGCGACGGCAAGTCACCGTACAATCCTCCGTTCACGCGGGGCGTAGCTCAGCTTGGTAGAGCGCCTGCTTTGGGAGCAGGAAGTCGTCGGTTCGAATCCGGCCGCCCCGATTTGCTTGATACTGATTAACGAATGGCGAGTGGAGACTGACGCGTGCAGTGCTCTAGCCGCCACCACCGTCCCAACAAACTCTCAAATCATGCTCCCTCCCGACTATCGGCTCCGCACGATGCTCGAATCGGATTTCGACGCGATCGCAGACATCTGCGCGCGTGTCTATCCAGCAGAGACCCCATACACGCATGCAGAATTGCGCGAGCACATGAGGCGGTTTCCACAAGGTCAAGTGGTCGCCGAGTATGCACCCAGTGGATCAGTGGCGCCCACAGTGGCCGGTATTCACTTCACACTGCGCTTGATGTTCCAAGACTTTCACATCGATGATTCCTGGGATGTTCTGACCGCAAACGACACGTTCAGCGATGACAACCCAGAGGGACTCACGCTCTACGGCGCTGACATCATGGTGAGTCCAGACCATCAGCATCACGGACTGGCACACGCGCTCACCGATGCCGCACGGGCCATTGTCATGAACGAGGCACTGTGGCGCATGGTGGGCGGTAGTCGACTGCCTGGTTACGGCGCCGTTGCTGCACACATGACTGCTGATGACTATGTGGCCGCAGTATGCACCGGTGCCATGACGGATCCTGTGCTCAGCGCGCACATCAAAGACGGATGGACAGTGGTGCGCCCGATTCAGGGGTACTTACAGCACGACCCCGATAGTGCCGGATGGGCAGTGGTGATCCAGTGGGTGAACCCCGCGTGTCCGCCACCAGAAGGTCTGGAACTGCGTTAATTGAGTGCTTTACGGCACTTACCTTGACTGCGTTGCCACCAGCATGGAGTACGGCTTCAGGGAAACCACCCCGCGCACCGACGCTTCTGGAGTCACCGAAGCGCTGTCGAAATCGGCAAGCACATTCCACTCACCGGCCGGCATCGCAAACTGATGCTCGGTTGCCTGACCGTTCAGGACCACCACTATCTGCCGCGCGGGGTCCTTTGACGCCGCACCATTGAGTGTCCACGCCACCATTGGTCCTGCATCCAGCATCGTGCAACTTGCACGGATATCTGCTGCGTTGTCCATGCGGAACGCCGGGTGCGCGCTACGAATGGCAATCATGCCAGCCACCCAATCACTCACATCGCGGCACCGTGCGGCGGCAGCCCAATCAAACTGATTGATTGCATCGCCAGCCTCGTATGAGTTGTGATTTCCCTGCTTTGTACGGCAGATCTCGCTGCCGCCCTCAATGAATGGAATTCCTTGGCTCACAAGAACGATTCCAATTGCAAGCTTCTGCATGGCGCGCCGAGCTGACGCATCAGCATTTGGTGCGGTCTTCGTGATCTTGTCAACAAGAGTGAGGTTGTCATGAGCCGATGCGTAATTGATCGTCTCTGCTGGCGCATTGGTGAAGTCATCGATTGCACCCATGGCGCCCACCTTCACAGCCATGGTGTTGGGGGCAGTATCTGTTGCTCCACTGATTGCGAATCCGCCGATCGAACCATCTGTGTCACCACGAATGGCGGTACGAAGATTGTCGTTAAACACCGCAATTGGCAGGCCTTTTTGCGCACCTTTACCAAACCGGATCGGCCCGCCGCCAGTCCAGGGTTCGCCATAAAGGGTTGCGTCGGGTCGAATGCTCTTAATAAGCGCACACGCAGCGCGCACCGTCTCTGGGGTGTGTGTTCCCAAGAGATCAAATCGAAACCCATCAATCTTGTATTGCTTCAACCAGAATGCAAGAGAGTCCAGTATGTACTTGCGGACCATTGGCCGCTCATCTGCAACGCTGTTTCCACATCCGGCGTCATTGGTGTACCTGCCATCAGGCGTCGTACGAAAGAACCAATAGGGAACAGTGCCATCAAATGGACTTGCAGCGCCACTTGATGATGTGTGGTTGTATGCAACATCCATAATGACCCGCATGCGCGATCGATGCAGTTCCTCAATGGCGGTTCGAAACTCACGAATACTTGCTAGCGGATCTGTTTGATCGCTCGCATAATTCGATTCGGGCACATTAAAGAGAGCCGTCCAGTAGCCCCAGTTGTAGGCGGTTGGTGCCGCCGAAAAGTCCTGGACCGGCATCAGGTGAACTGCTGTGACTCCCAGTTCCTTTAGGTGGGAAAGCCCAGTACCCCGGCCATCAGCAGACTTGCCGCTGTGTGACAGTCCGCGGTAGGTGCCACGAATCTCTGGCGGACACGTTTCATCTGCTATTGAGAAGTCACGAACATGGATTTCATACAGCACTTCATCCGTGGGGCGCGCAACAACTGGCACCGGGGTGGTATCCCAACCGGCTGGCTTTACACGATCAAGATCTACCACCACCGAGCGACTGGAGTCAATGGTTGCGGCGTAGCCATGGATATCCGGAACTGTGTGTGATTGGCCGTAGTGTGTAAATCGGTACGAGTAGGGAGTGCCGTGC
>JBIKQN010000401.1:0-2539 GCA_044349615.1 Phycisphaerales bacterium | reverse complement strand
TGCGGGCCACAAAGCACGAGGTTACAGGACACAAGCGCTGTATTTTGAGGACATCCCGTGATGGGTTGGGGGGGCAGATTCCGTTTACTAAGGTGTTACTCGAGTTTCTGTGGAGAAGTTGGAGTTCTTCACAGAAGCCTTGAGTAACGGAGGATAAGACGCGCAGCATTCGTTCCTGCGCGGGGATATGGGCCGCTCGCCGACGGGTTCGGCTGTGTGTTGACGTGTGCCAAGGAGCCGAGTGTTCCTGCCACCCGTCAAAGGAGTTGATTCATATGTTCACCTCTTCTTTTGTTTCGCGGCTCGCTGCACCCCTCGCCATTGGACTGATCGCCGGATCGGCAAGTGCTGACTTCCTGGGATGGACCGCCAACGTGCGTTCGGCCACTAACGGTGGCTACCTAGTCAACGTCTTCGCCGTCACCAGTAGCGCGACCGACCGGCTCTTCAACGTTTACGGCTCAAACGCAAGTTCGCCGAACGCTGGCTACATCCAAACCACTTCCACGGGTGGATTCCTTCAGGGAACTGGTACCCAAAGCGTCTTCGCCGCCGAGGAGTTCCAGAACTGGACTTCCTCCGACAGCTTCCTGACGATCAGTTCGATACTCGATGGTGGCGATTGGCTCGCGAACAGCGCGACCATCGGTGATCCGACTTGGAACGTGACCTACACAACCCTCGCCGGCCTGTCTAAAACCGCCAACAGTTTCAGTGTCCGCTCAGGTTCTTTCACCAATAGTGAATTCGTCAATCCGAACACGCACTCGGTGCCAGCGACTGCAGGGTTCTACTTGGCGGGATCCGCAGCAGAGGCCGTCAGCCTTGCATCGCTGACAAACCGGGTAGCCAGTTCAACGCCGGACGCTGCTGCAGGAACATTGGGCATCATGGTGGCACAGCTACACATGAGCGAACTCAATCTGGACTGGAGGATGGGCGCGACTATCGGTCGAGGCAACGGCACGGCTGACCAGAAGACATTCTCCTTGCAGATTGTCCCCGCGCCAGGAGCAGTCGCGCTTCTCGCGATCTCTGGTCTGCTGTCAGGAGCGCATCGGCGCCGGTCCGTTTGGTGATCATTGTTCACCTGCTTACACTTCTTCTTTGGTTCGTTCACCCCGTAGTTTGGGTTTAACTCATGATGTTCAAGCATTTCGTTGTTTCGGGCGCTATCAGTGCCGTGGTTCTCGCTCTCGCAGCGAGAACCACGGTTGCGCAGGTCCCTGATTACCCTCCAAGCCTGCGCGGTCTGGCGGTTCCTGAGCCTCCAACAATCCTGGAGTACGTCCGCAGCCGATCGGCAGCGATTGCGCTGGGTAAGTCACTCTTCTGGGATACCAACCTTGGCAGTGACGGTCAGACTGCCTGTGCTTCATGTCACGGCCATGCGGGCGTCGACCCTCGACGTACCAACGCATTGCATCCAGGCGCCAACGGAACATTCGATGCGGGCATCCTGCCTGGACAGACCAAGGGAGATGACTTTTTCCCGACGTTGGTCTTTGAGGATCCACGCTCGCGATTCGGCGCGCGGCTTCGTGATATTGACGACGTGGTTGGTTCGCAGGGCGTGCTCAAACGTGCCTACCGCGAGCTTTCATCGGGCAGCCTTGTTGAGCTATGCGACGATACAACTGACCCAGTGTTCCACGGGGCCGAAGGAAACGTGCGTCAGGTCACCGGTCGCAATTCGCCAACAGTCATCAATGCTGTGCTCAATGTGCGCAATTTTTGGGACGGTCGAGCCAATGCGCAGTTCAACGGCGTGAATGCGCTCGGACCGCTTGATCCAACCGCGCGGGTCTGGCGCCAGATCAAGGGAACGAACGCCCTTGAACCGGTGCCCGTGCTACTCGAGATGGGATCGCTCGCCTCACAGGCGGTCGGTCCCGTAGTCAGTTCGGTGGAGATGAGTTGTTCGGGCAAGGTGTTGTCGACGCTCGCGCGCCGGTTGCTGGACCGTCGCGCACTGGCATCACAACGCGTATCGCATTCTGACTCAGTTCTTGGCGCATTGGTAATGCCTGATGGCATGGGGCTGTTCAACACCTACCGTGAACTGATCGACGCGGCATTCTTGCCCCAGTGGCGGACGACCCTTCCAACCCCCGATGGCATTCCGCAGGTGGAGGCAAACTTCAGCCTGTTCTTTGGCATAGCCATCCAAATGTACGAGGCAACGCTTATCTCTGATGACTCGCGTTATGACCGTTGGGCTGCTGCTGGCGGACCCGGGGGTGGCGATGCGGCAGGTCTACTTACGCCGCAAGAGCGACGTGGTTTAGACATCTTTGCTAACCACGGGACGGCGACTGGCGTTCCTGTTGGTAACTGCATTGCCTGTCATACGAGTGCAGCATTCTCGAGCGCAACCTGGACATTCATCGACGAAGTTCCCGGTACCTCGGTGGTTGAGCTCATGCCATCAGCGGCTGTGGCGCAGGTTGCGCAAGTGGTCTTCGCGGATCACCCTCTTGAGGAGGCTCCTGCTGCGCTGCCATTGAATTTCACCCTGGACAACGCGAACATTGAACTG
>JBIKQN010000041.1:0-8576 GCA_044349615.1 Phycisphaerales bacterium | reverse complement strand
CTGCAAGCAACCCTCACTGCGCGACTTGACGGCGCATTCAAGATTGTCAGCGAGCGCTTGGAATTGGTGCACAAAGGCCTTGGCGAAATGCAGGCAATGGCGGCAGATGTTGGCGGCTTGAAGCGCGCCCTGACGAATGTAAAGACTCGAGGAATTCTTGGCGAAGTTCAGCTCGAATCAATCCTTGAGCAATTCCTGACAATCGACCAACTTGCGCGCAATGTGGAAACCGCACCAGGCAGCAACAAGCGCGTGGAGTTTGCGGTGCGCATGCCAGGGCCTTCTGGCGATGCTGGCATCCCGCTCTGGCTTCCAATTGATGCGAAGTTCCCCAAAGAAGACTACGAGCGCTTGCTTGACGCACAGGATTGCGCCGACAAGGACGCGGTGGAAAAGTCACAGAAAGCCCTCGCTGATGCGGTGCGTGGCTTTGCCAAGGACATTCGTGTGAAGTACATCGATCCACCACACACAACGGACTTTGCAATCCTCTTTGTTCCTACGGAAGGTCTGTATGCAGAACTGTTGCGTCGGCCCGGTCTTGCGGAAGAATTGAACCATGTGCACCGGGTAGTGCTTGCTGGTCCAACCACACTGTCGGCCATTCTGCAGAGTCTGCAAATGGGCTTCCGGACGCTTGCGCTCGAGAAGCGTTCAAGTGAAGTTTGGAACTTGCTCGGCGCCGTCAAGACGGAGTTTGGTCGCTTTGGGGATGTTCTGGACAAGGTTCGAAAGCAACTGGCTACGGCCTCGAACACGCTCGAAGACACCGGGGCACGTACTCGCGCCATTGAGAAGAAGTTGCGCGGGGTCCAGGAACTGCCGTCCGAGCAGGCGGCATTGCTCTTGCCACCGATTGGTGGCTCAGAAGGGCAGCCAGAGTTGATCGACACGGAAACCGCCTGACCGCGCCACCGCCGACCACCCTCCTATACTTGGGGACTTGGGCTGCGCCGCGCGCTTGCTTGCGCGGCGCGCACCCCAATGTGGTTTTCGCGCCCTTGCGCCTCGTACAGAACACACTCCGATGACATCGATTCAGACTTCTCAGAAGGCCGTCACCGCCGCCGCGAACATCCCTGGACCGCTCGACCCGCTCGACACCTTTGCGCGTCGACACTTGGGGACGACCACCGTCGAAGAAACGGAGATGCTGGCAGCGCTGGGTTGCGCTTCAATGGCGGAACTCATTGACTCAGCAATTCCGGCCGGCATCCGTCTGCGCCGCGAGCTCGATATCAACGACCCAACCAACGGTCAGAAGTTTGCCATGCGCGGCGAGGCCGAAACGCTCGCGGCACTGCAAACGCTTGCCGATCGGAACCAAGTCTGGCGCACGTACATGGGTATGGGCTATCACGACACGATTACGCCACCCGTGATTCTGCGCAATGTGCTTGAGAATCCGGGTTGGTACACGGCGTATACGCCGTACCAGGCAGAGATCGCTCAGGGTCGTCTTGAGGCACTTCTGAACTGGCAGACCATGGTGTGCGAACTCACGGGCATGGAAGTGACCAATGCGTCGCTCCTTGACGAAGGCACCGCAGCGGCTGAAGCAATGAGCCTTTGTTTCTCCGCGTGTGGACACAAAAAGAAGCGCTTCTTTGTTGCCGAAGACTGCCATCCACAGACAATCGCTGTCGTAGAGACGCGCGCTTCGGGTCTCGGTATTGAACTGGTCATTGGCAAAGTCACGAACGCCACGATTGCAGACGGCACCTTCTGTGGCGGTCTAGTGCAGTACCCATGCACCAGTGGAAAAGTCCACGATTTCAAGGACTTTGCAACCGCTCTGCACGCCGCGGGCGCGCTCCTTGTAGTGGCAGCCGATCCTCTAGCGTTGTGCTTACTTACTCCTCCAGGGCAGTGGGGCGCAGATGTTGTGGTCGGTTGTGCGCAACGATTCGGCGTACCGATGGGCTTTGGCGGCCCGCACGCTGCATTCTTTGCAACGAAGTCAGAACACGTTCGCAGAATGCCTGGACGCCTGATCGGCATGAGTCGCGACACCGCCGGCGCGCCTGCTCTGCGCATGGCTATCCAAACGCGTGAGCAACACATCAAGCGCGAGCGCGCTACTAGCAATATCTGCACGGCCCAAGTGCTTCTTGCGGTGATTGCAGGCATGTACGGTGCGTGGCATGGTCCTGAGGGATTGAAGGCAATTGCTCATCGCGTCCACCGTGCCACCAATACGCTTGCTGCGGCACTGCGCACTCTGGGTCATGACTGCGGAAGCCACGCTTGGTTTGACACCGTGCGCGTGAAGCTTGGCAGCGGTGCCACCCAACAGGGTGTGTTGGCTGCAGCCGCTGTCAAGAAGATCAACTTCCGCGCCTACGCGGATGGTTCGCTCGGTGTGACTCTTGATGAAACTGTTACCCCCGCCGACCTGCAGGATGTGATTGACGCCTTCGCCACTGGCACTGGTAAGCCGTCTCCAAAGGCCGCCGACATGGCGCGCACTGTTACCGCATCAAACCTTGGTGCCTTCGAGCGCACCACGGCGTTTATGCAGCAACCTGTCTTCAGCCAATACCACAGCGAGCACGAGATGCTTCGCTACCTTTGGAGGCTGCAAAGTAAGGATTTGAGCCTAGTTCACAGCATGATTCCACTCGGTTCATGCACCATGAAACTGAATGCCACCAGTGAAATGATCCCCGTCACGTGGCCGGGCTTCGGCAAGATCCATCCGTTTGCGCCAGCTGATCAATGGAAGGGTTACGCAGATTTGTTCCGCACGCTTGAGCAGTGGCTTTGCGAAGTCACTGGCTTTGCGGCCGTGAGCCTGCAACCAAACGCCGGTTCGCAAGGCGAGTATGCCGGCCTCATGGTGATCCGCGCCTACCACCACCACCGCGGTGACAAGGCTCGCACAGTGTGCCTCATTCCGGATAGTGCGCACGGAACCAATCCAGCAAGTGCGGTCATCGCTGGCATGACTGTTGTTCCGGTCGATAGCGACGCCGATGGCAATGTTGATATTGCAGACTTGAAGATGAAGGCTGAACTTCATTCGAAGGATCTTGCTGCATGCATGATCACCTACCCAAGCACCCATGGTGTGTTTGAAGATCGCATCCGCGAAATGTGTGACATTGTTCACACCAATGGCGGGCTGGTCTATATGGACGGCGCCAACATGAATGCGCAGGTTGGAATCACGCGTCCAGGCGACATCGGTGCAGATGTGTGCCACTTGAATCTTCACAAGACATTCTGCATTCCGCACGGCGGCGGCGGTCCAGGCATGGGCCCAATCGGCGTTGTTGCGCGCCTTGCAGACTTCCTGCCTGGGCATCCGGTGATGCGCCCGCTTACAGCTGGAAAACATGCAATTGGGCCAATTAGCGCTGCGCCCTACGGCAGCTCAAGCATCCTGACCATCAGTTGGATGTACATCGCCATGATGGGCGCAGAGGGCCTGCGTCGTGCAACCGAAGTAGCCATCCTGAATGCCAACTACATGGCAAAGCGACTGGAGAATCACTACCCGGTTGTCTACACCAATACGAATGGTCGCTGTGCGCATGAGTTCATCATTGACCTTCGCCCCTTTGATACAAGTGCCGGCATCAAGCCAGATGACGTGGCTAAGCGATTGATGGACTTTGGATTCCACGCTCCGACCATGAGTTGGCCGCTCGCTGGCTCGTTGATGATTGAGCCAACCGAGAGCGAAAGCAAGGCAGAGTGCGATCGCTTGTGCGATGCGCTCATTGCTATCCGTGAAGAAATCAGGCAGATCGAACATGGTGCGTGGCCGAAGGACAACAATCCACTTAAGCACGCGCCACACACCGCCGCGGTAGTGACGGCAACCGAATGGACGCGGCCATACTCGCGTGAGCAGGCTGCTTATCCGGCGCCGTGGCTTCGTACATGGAAGTACTGGCCACCAGTGGGCCGCGTAGACAATCCATATGGCGATCGCAATTTGGTCTGCACGTGCGAGTCGGTCCGAACATACGCCTGAGCAATTCAACTAGGTTTTTAGGCACTATTCATGTCGATATTCCCGCTGCCAATGTTCGAACGCGATGCTGATCCCGCACACCGGGACGCAATGACCGATGCAGAGGTGTATGCGCGCCTTAAGGCGCCTTCATCGATCGTGGTCAAGTTCGGTTCGATCAAGTTGATTGGCGAATATCCCTACGACGGAACGGCGAAGCCCGGTTGCGGCAGCAGAATGGTTGCTCGCACCCATCGCGGCACCGAGATCGCCGAGATGCTCACCACCACATGCCCAAACAGTGGTTGTTCAAAGAGCATCAGTCGCCATGAGATGCTGCAGTACGTAGACAACTCTGGTGGCAAGGATTACCCCTTCCACACGAATGGTCGAATTCTGCGCGTGGCAACCGTGGAAGACATGAATGCATGGTCGGCTACACGTGATCGCTTCATGGACACGGAACTTGCGGCTGTCCGTGCCGAAGCCAAGGCCATGGGTTTCACGATGAAGATCGTGGAAGTTGAGCCTGTGCTTGGTGGTGAACATGTCACGGTGCACTACCTGAGCGAAGAACGCGTGGACTTTCGTGAACTAGTCCCAGCACTCGCGCGCCGTTTCGGAGCGCGTGTAGAGATGCACCAGATCGGCGCGCGCGATGAGGCGCGGCTGACGGCGGATTACGAAAAGTGCGGCCAACACTGCTGCTGCAAGAACTTCCTGAAGGTTCTGATGCCAGTGAGCATGAAGAGTGCAAAGACGCAGAAGGCATCCCTTGATCCACTGAAGATCAGCGGTCGCTGTGGGCGCCTGATGTGTTGCCTCCGATACGAAGACCAGACCTACGACGAACTCAAGAAGCGCCTTCCGAAGAACAAGAGTCGCGTTGGAACCAGCGAGGGCCCTGGAACCGTCATTGACTCCAAGATTCTTGTGCAGTTGGTGCTGGTTCGACTTGATCACAACGGTGTGGATATTGCCGTGCCTGTGGAAGAACTTCTTCCGGAAGACGCATGCCCGCAACCAGCAGCTCAGCCAGATCCGTTCCGAGGTATGCGGCGCGAGGATGTAGCGCGGCGCATTGGCACTGCGAAGGCTCCGAGTGCACCTCGCTCGCCGCAGCCACCAGTTGATGCTCGCCCACCAGCCCCCACGTCTCGGCCACCCGCTGCGCCAAGAGCGCCGACCGAGACCAATGCCGGCACACCAGCACAGCCATCATCGACAGGACCAAAGAAGCGTCGACGCCGGCGTGGTCGTGGCAAGGGTGGTGCCCAGGGCGGAACTCAGGGCGGCCCTCAGGGCGAACCACCAAGTGGCACCTAGCAGTCGTGCGCGTGTTCCCCGATACGATCCATCGCGATGACCGAGCCGCAGAAGAACACCAAAGAAGACAAGCAAGAAACTGACGTCATAGCCACAATGATGTCTCTGACGGTCGCTTTTGCGATGGCGATGGCATTCCGTGGGTTTGTGCTTGAGGGGTTCGTCATCCCAACCGGGTCGATGGGTCCAACACTCATGGGCGCCCATGTGCGCATCTTCAGCCCAGTCACCGGATTTGAATATCCCGCGGATGCACAGACGGCCATTGGCATGGCTAGTTCGAACAACCCGAATCCGCTTCCAGTGTTTGATCCGATGATCTCCACGCGGACGCCAATCGTCAACAGTTCTCCAGTGTCGATTGCGTCCGAGGCCCGTTCCGGCGATCGCGTCTTGGTGCTCAAGCCACTATTTGCATTCACTGAGCCGCAGCGATGGGATGTTGTGGTCTTCAAGAATCCCACCGATCCAGCAGGGGATACGCAGAACTACATCAAGCGCATGGTTGGCCTTCCAAACGAGACCTTCCTGCTCTTTGATGGTGATGTGTTTACTGGTGCAGCCGACGCCCGCACGCAAGATCTGAAGATCGCGCGCAAGCCGGAGTTTGTGCAGCGCGCCGTGTGGCAGCCCATCTACGACAGCGACTTTGAGCCGGTTATTCCGGTGAACACGCTGGAAACAGCAATGAAGGCAGCGTGGTCCGGGCCACCATGGAAGCCCGCCGCTTCCGATGCCGCCAACTGGAAGATGGCACCAAGCCGTGACTGGGCATTCTCTGGAACCGGTTCCACGGTGCTTGACTGGAGCCTTGATGCATTCGCTATTGATGACTGGAGTTCATACAACTCCATGCGCATGGCCTATGACGCCATGCGTCGGTCACCGCGCGGAATGGCGGACCGCGAATGGCGCCAAGACACGTGCTACCCAGTCAGTGACCTACGCCTCTGCGCTACGGTTGAGTGCGCGCAACTTGCGTCCTTCACATCCAACTTCACACTGACGGCACGCAGTTCCACACTGAAATTTGCCATCAAGGGTTCCGGTGATGTCACTGTCACCCGCAGCGTCATGGAGAGTGGCGAGTTGCTGGGAACCTCAACCGCATCATTCAAGCCCCGCACTGATGGGCTTCTTTCCTTCGAGTGCTGGCACGTGGATCAGCAATTGTGGGTGTTTGTGAATGGCAGCCAAGTGTTGCAGATGCCCTATGAATTCAAGTCACTTGATGATCGCGTGACTTCAAGCATGTTTGGTCGCACGGTTGAGCAATATGTTCGCCGGCACACCGATACGCGCGGTCCCACGCCGCCGCGCTTGTCGTGGTCCTTCGACACCGTCGCGCCATTCACGCTGCGTGGCGTCAAGCTTGACCGTGACCTCTACTACCGGCCTGTTCTGCATGACGCCAACAACCAGTTCACCATCAATGGTGACTATCTCTCTGGTCCTGGCTTTGCAAACAACTACGAGGAGCCCGCGCGACTAGGCGACCGTGACTTTGTGATGCTTGGCGACAACTCCTCTGCAAGCCGCGATGCCCGGCTTTGGGGTCGCGCACATGCCCTCACCCTGAAGACCTTCGGCGATTCACAACCAGGGGTTGTTCCACGCGACATGATTGTTGGCAAGGCGTGGGCTGTGTATTTCCCGGCGCCAATCGTGGCGCCTCCGATGCCATTCATTCCTGACTTCGGGCGCATCCGCTTCATTCGTTAGTTTCGCGGTGATGCGGTTTTTACGGCTGCTTTCCAGCCGCTTTCACCACATCGAACGCTGCGGAGTAGTCACTGCCAGCGATAGCAATGAGGGCGTTGGTGTCAATGAATTGCACACCACGCACCGGGTCAGCGCGCTTGTACCGTGATTTCTGTTCATCAAGCGGCAGGTCAAACGGCACTTCATAGATCATGTCTGTGACCGCGGTGCCGCCATTGTTTGAATGTTGTTCTTTGGCCGCGGTGATTGCCGTTGTGATTCTCCCGATCGCCTCCGGTGGATAGAGATCCGCAATACGAACCAGTGCCGGGTCCCCTTGTGCTGGCGTCTGATCGCCGCGCATCATGGACGCAAACGCAACGCGCGCAAGCACAGCTCCGGGTCCACGTTGCTTCAGAATCTGAACCCGGGCGGCGATGGCATCGCTGACTGAAGCATCTCTTCGCGGCATGCCCTCGGTCACAATGTCTTTCGCATCGTCTTCCATTCCTTTGCGGAAACCAAACGGGTCGCCGTTTGGCATGAATACGAGCGCGCGTTCCATCTCATCAATTCCAGCCTTGGAAATAGGGCCAAACTTGGCAGCCTCCTGCACCGCGGCGCTGGTTTCACGCCAGATACTGTGCGCCACGATCGCCCGCGGCAACGAGGGATCCATGGCAAGGAGGGCGCCAATGCGGTACGCCGTCACAGCCGCAGCAACGATGGCGTCAGCCTGCTTGTGCTCACGTACGCGCCGCATTCCTTCAGCGAGCGCCATTCGCACGGCACCACGGAGTCCGCCAAGCAGCGGGGTGTCGAGCGTCGGTGCGCGGTGCCGCAGGATCGAAAAATCACATCGCTTGCATGTGATTGCCTCTGCCAGTGGCTTGAGGACATTGCGATCAGCGCGCTCCAGCATGTCCATAGCGCGCTCGGTTCGCGCGGCATCAAGGGCAGCGGGCGCTACCCGAAGGAGTTCAAGGGATTCCTGAACATCGTCAGGGACGCTCCGTGCACCAGCGCTCGCGCGTGAAAGAAAGAGTGCAGCGTTCATCACATCTTCACGCTTCTCTTTGCCATCGGCAATGACTTGTAGGCGTGCAAAGAGCACTGCAAGCGCTTGGTCAGACGCAAGCTTGCTTCGATAGATACTCACGAATTCCGGAAGCACCAACTTGGCTAGCGGGCCAAACCGTCCGCCTTCGGCGTAGTCGGTCAGGCGTCGAAGTGCATCAATAGCAGCATTCGGATCAGGGCTAGAAAATGCCAGTGCGGCGCGGTCAAAGACAGTGCGCAGCGATTCCGTGGAGCTTTGAGCGGATTCGAGTGTGATCTCTGAACCCTTGCCACCGCCATCAACAACTTCGATCATTCGTTGAATGTCCGCATCACTCTTTGCGCCACGCACGGTGTTGTTGAGTAATTCCCACTCGCCCTTGATGGCATCTCCATATCGAAATGGATCCGAGCCTTTAAGCGGGCCAAGTGCATCAAGAAGTTGCTTCGCGCCCTTGTCATCAACGGCGCCCGCCTCGATTGCCTCGTTCGCCGTATCGGCGAGCATTGAAGCAAGCGACGAACCAAC
>JBIKQN010000400.1:0-2544 GCA_044349615.1 Phycisphaerales bacterium | reverse complement strand
CACCACTCGAGTGCCTTGTCTGCACCATCGGGACCACTACGGCTCCATGCATCCGCAAGAATGGTTTCTTCAACCACGCTTGGCGCTCCACCAACTTGCATGAGAAAGGCTTCAAAGTCTGCTGTCTTGTCGACTGCGAACATATCACGAAGCACCATGACGGTGCGCTCGGTGGTAACGACCGAATCGGCAGGGAGAGCGCGCGCAGAAGCGAGCGCCTCTCGACCAGCAATGAGACCCTCGTCACGCCGGCCACTCTTAGCGAGCGCAGCCGCAGAGAGTGCTCGCAGCACCGTTGAGCGGGAAACCAAATCACTAGCGCCGCGCAAGAGGTTGAGCGTGCCCACCGCATCGCCCGAACTCAGACGGGCATTTGCTGACTTTTCCAGATAAACGACCGACTTAGGATCAAGAGTGAACGCACGCTCGTACTCGCGTGCAGCTGCTGCTGCGTTTCCTGCACGCTGCTGAAGATCACCAAGGCGCTCCGCCCACACTGGGTCTTGCGGGCGAAGCGCAACACCGGCTGCGGCTACCTCAATGGCACGAGGCACATTTCCCGAGGCCATCTGCATATCAAGGAGCCGAGTACGGGCTTCGTCACTCGCAGGCTGACCTTGTAAGAATCGCTCCAATATGCCGATGGCGGACTTAATGTCACGCTTGTCAAGCGCGAGATCTACGCGCGCCGACACCATCGGCCAGTACATTGCGTTACGCGCCAGTAGTCGATCCGCTTCGGCGATCGCTGCATCAAGCTTTGTTGGGTCTTGATTTGCAATAGCCATACCACGCATCAACTGCACGCGGCGGAGCGGAGCAAAGAGGTCCGATGGCGCTACCGTCTCGGCGCGGCTCAGCGCCGCGAGGGCTTCTTGAATCTTCACCATTGCCTCGTCCATCTTCTTGGCATCGCGAAGTTCATCTGCCTCGCCAACCGCCACTCCGGACAACAGCATTTCATATTGCCGCTGCGTCTCCGAATTTGGTGATTTCCCTAAGAGTGCACTGATTCGGTTCATCGTTGCCCGAGCGTCGGCATACTTGGTTGCAACTACCTGCAGGTCTGCCACTCTCATCAGGCCGGGAAGGGTTGGCGAATCACCCATGACACTCGTAATCAGTTCAATGGCACGCGCAGGATTACCGCGTCGCGCCTCAACTTCAGCAAGCGCCAGATCTACCTCGCGCTTTTTTGGATCCTGCAAAGCAACAGCCTTGGCGAACGCCGCGTCAGATGCTGGTCGGTCGCCAATTGCATCTAGGTAGAGCCCTTGCTCTACATACATGATGGCAGTTGCCTTACCTTGAGACTCGGCGCGAGAAACCACATCCTGCAATGCCTTGATCCCCTGCGGGAGCTTGCCGTTTTCACGCATGATCGCTGCCTTGCGCCCAGCAAATCGAATGTCAAGCGGCGATAGTTTCATGGCCGCGTCGTACAACTGTTCAGCAATGGCCACATTCATCACGCCTGCATCCTCTAGCAGACGGCGCTGCTCATCAGGCGGAACCGTTGACCATCCACGCGCGTCGTAACGCTGGCGACCCTCGGCATCACGCACCGAACCGAAGTCTGCTGGCATGTACAGAATGCTGTAAAGATCCCCAATGTTCTCTCGATTGGTGGAATCGATCTGCAACACGCGCTGGCGATGCTCAATAGCTTTTGCACGGCTCCCATAAACCGCCTCGTACTGCGCGGCAATAATCAGGGTATCGAGGTCACTTGGGTTCGCTGCAATTGCATTTCGCAGCATGTCGAGTGCCGTGCGACCTTGACCCGATCGACCCAACGAACTCGCATAGCCGCGAACGTTGGTGAGGTCATTTGGTCGTCGGTCATACGCTTCTTTCCACAGTGCCAAAGCGGCTGGTTCATTGCCAACGCGCTCCTGAATCATGGCCAACTGTGCTGCTACAGGTGCTTGGTTACTTCCCGATTGCCGCGCCTTCTCAAGCAACGATATGGCCTCGGCCGTGCGTCCCTGGTAGTCAAGCAAACGCGCTCGAAGAACTACCTCAAGGATTGGTGAAACAGCGGTCAGTTTGCCTGCTGCGGCAAGGTGAACCTCAGCGGCGGCAACATCGCCACGCGAGAGTGCTTCCATGAATGCCAGCTCTGTGCTCGATGCATCGCCTGCCCCGCTAGCAGCCATTTGTTTCTCTGCATCAGGGAGCGCGTCATTGATTTTCTTAAGGAACTCTTCGCTACGAGCAAGATCCGGGGAATTTGATCGTCGGAATTCAACGATCTGCCTCTCAAGATCCAGTTTCAATGCGCGCAGGGAGCGAACGCGCTCGTTGTTTCGCTGTACCGGATCAGTCACAATCCGCGCAATCATCATGTCGATTCGTTCCACCGGGTCATCCGTGGCCAAGAGCGCTTCATTACGCGCTAGGTCGGCGTTCCCTGGGTACTTGTCGAGAGCTGCACGAATGAACGCAAGCGCCGCGACTTTATCACCAGCCTCTTGCTCGACCAATACCTGTGAATACATTGCCTGCAGTGATCCGTTGGATGACTTCACCCACGCGGCTGCC
>JBIKQN010000399.1:0-2552 GCA_044349615.1 Phycisphaerales bacterium | reverse complement strand
GGGCGTATCGGAGGCAATCCCAAGTTCCCTGAGTGCAGCGAGCGCTGCGAGTTGCTCTGATTGCTTCTTGCTTGGTCCCCATGCGCCTTCAAAGCGGCGTGCTCCGGCCAAGACACAAATCTCAAAGCACTTGGCGTGATCAGGACCCTGCTCATCAAGCACCATGTACTGCGGCGCCCCCATGTCTAACTGAGCGAGGCACTGCTGAAGCACCTGCTTGAAATTCTGCTGATGCCCCAAGCGAAGCGCAGAATCAATTCGTAGCGAAAGGCGAGGCAGCACAAAGGCGCGCGCTGCCTCCAATCCACCGTCGAGGTACAGCGCGCCAACAACCGCTTCAAATACACCAGCAAGCAGACTTTCCGGCAGCCCCTGCGGACCGCGGACACCCTTATCGATGCGCATCCAACTTTCCATGCCGCACTCGGCAGCAAGTTCAGCGCAGACGCGTCCACTGACAATGTTTGACTTCACCTTCGTGAGTTCGCCCTCAAGGAAGTCGGGGCGCTCTGCAAAGAGGTGCGTACACACAATGAACCCCAAGACAGAATCACCTAGGAACTCAAGGCGCTCGTTGGAATTTAGTCTTCCATCAGCTGCTGATGAGTGAACCAGTGCAATCGCAGCGAGTGAAGGATCTCGAAACCGATGTCCCGTGACGGCGGCCATCTCATCCAGAATTGCAGGGTCCGGCATCAGCGCCACGCGATCACCGTCTCCACAAGGTGCACTGCGGATGCCAGGAGCAATCCACCAATGCCACCGATCACAAACCAGCCCGCCGTCTGCAATCGCTCGCGGCGACGACGGGCCGCAGGCCTATGAATGACCTCGCTTGCAGTTGAAGGACCCTGATGTACTGATCCAAATGCTGCAGCTGCCGCGCTGGCTACGGGAGTGGCTAATGCTGCAAGTGCCTTCGTGTGCTTGCCAAATGACTCCGACACCGCCGCACTCACGGCACCTTCGTTGCCTTCGTATTCCGATGGATCGAATCCTGCAAGATCCTCGCGCATCTGCGCGTAGGCATCAGATGCCAGAACCCATGCAGCATGACCGACTGATTGCGGCGCGTTCTGTGCTTCCTGCCAGAATCGGTCGAATGGGTCGTGCCCCGCTCGACCAGCAACAGCCATCTCAGCGGAAATGGCATTCCTCGCCGAGAGCGCAGCGCTCACCGCGGGATGTTGAAATGAACGATCGGGATCGAAGTGTGACACTCTCTAGCACTAGTTTCGGCCGGATACGCCTTTGCGTTCCAACTTTTGACGGCCTAACTAGCAATCTGGCCTCAACGGTCGGTACGCGACACGAGTTACTGCGGCCAGCAGCAAGTGCGGGCGGCAATCCGGTTGGTCAGGCGCTCGCGGTCGAGCGGTGTTCCAAATGCGGTGAATTGCACTGCCATACGACGAGGACCCGGATCATCATCGTGCGAGAAGACCCGCACGATGACGCCGTGCATCCGGATTGGGTCATTTTCTGCAGGCGGATAGAGCTCAATCTGCACTTCTGAGCCGGACGGAAGTTCGTCATCGAGCTCAAACCGCATACCCGTCAGGGAAATGTCGTAACCATGACCCTCAAGACCACCATTCGGTGTTCCCAGACCGGAATTGAAGTCCTCAAGACCAAGGGCATCCAAGCCCGGCTCGTGAAGTTCGTTCGGATTGGTCGGAGACGGACGGCTGGAGGCGGGAACAGCCGCAACAAATGCCGCAAGGCTTCTCACTGAACTGGATGAGGGTTGCGCTGAAGGGATCACTACCACCCTGGTGTAGGCGGGGACAAACCGAAAGCGATCGTCCGATCGCCGGTTTGGGGCTTCAACACTAACCATTCCAGTAGCTCCTTGGCCGAACATTCCATGGCCACATTGTTTGTTCGAACTGGGGTGCTTCATAGGGAAACGTCCTCGGACTACCAATGGTTCGGCGATTCTGCTGGTTGAGCATGAAATCCCACCTCTCGGACGTTTCGGAAGCAAGTCCATCCATGAACTCCAGACCCGCCTGCCCCAGAGAATCGCAACAAGCGACTCAATTCCAAGGCTCGACTCCCACAGTCTGCTATTGCGAACCCCCCCGGTCAGGTAATGTGTGCCTTCTTTCCTCAATATTCATTGAGAATCTCGTCTGCCTGCAAGTTCCACGATGACGGGCAACTTTCACGATTATCGCCCAGTACCGCGATGACGGCCTCAGGATTCACCTATGCCAGACACGCAAACCCTTATGGAACAAGCATGTACGACAGAAGCCCTGCTTGGACGAATGGTGGCTTTGGTTGGCTATGGCAACCAAGGGCGTGCTCACGCGCTGAATCTGCGTGATTCGGGAATCCATGTCATTGTCGCCGGACGGTCCGAATCTACAGCGCGGGCGCGAGCCGAAGCTGACGGATTTCTGACGAAGGACACTTCCCAGGCCGTGGTCGGGGCGGACTTGATCATCGTTGCCCTACCCGATGAGGTGCATGCCGAGGTGTGGACGAGCGCCATTGAGCCTCATGTGATGCGCGGGCAGACGGTCGGGTTCATTCACGGTTCGAGC
>JBIKQN010000398.1:0-2556 GCA_044349615.1 Phycisphaerales bacterium | reverse complement strand
TTGAAGCCGTAGAGGAAGCCCGTGAATCCACCGAGGTCAAGCGCAGCAGCGCCAACGCAGAGCAAGTGATTCTGAATGCGTCCAAGTTCCGCCATGATGGTGCGGACCACTTTGCAACGCGTGGTTGGTTCCACGCCAAAGAAGCGCTCGACGCCGGTGTGGAATGCAATGTCATTGACGATCGGCGAGATGTAATCCATCCGGCTGATGGTGCACACGTACTGGTTGTAGTCGTGGTGCTCGCCGAGTTTTTCGAACCCCGAGTGCAGGTAGCCGATGTGCGGGGTGACGCGCGCGACGCGTTCGCCATCAAGCTCCATGATCAGGCGCAGCGTGGTGTGCGTGGCCGGATGTTGCGGTCCGATGTTGAGGACCCAGCGGTCGGGCAGTTGAACGTGGTTGCGCAGGTAGTCGGGATTGTCCGAGTCAATGGTGACCATCCCCCCCGCCCCGGCGCTGGGCCGAGCGTGGGAATGCTCTTCGACTTCGAGACCGTATCCGTGGTCAGGCTGAAGGGTGTACGGCATGGGGCAATAAGTATAGGAGCGACCGCGACGCCGGGGATGGCAAAAATCGGCTCCCGGAGCGCGTAGGGGTGCAATTCAAAAGCCCACACGCCCCCAGACGCGGAAGCGCTTGGGGGCGTGGAGTGTGGACACTGGCCGAAGCCAGCGTGGAGTGCAGAGTGATGTCAGGCGCGACGGCGGCGGGCTGCGACGAGACCTGCTGCGCCGAGGAGCGCGATGGCGCCGGGGGCGGGGACGGCGGCATAGGTGAAGCTGTTAAAGCTGGCCGATGTTGTTGATTCGGCACTTCCGAGCACCTCACGCTCCACTCCGACGCTAACGAGGGCGATGCGACTCATATCGAACCCAGTCGGAGAGTCATAGACGGCATCGCTAATGTTAAAGGTCAACAGCCCGGCGGAACTCACCCCAGTCTTGGTGATGGTCATGGATCTCTCAAGTCCACCAGACATACTCACTGCTTCCAGCGCCCATACCGTCGAAGTTCCTGAGTAGGCGTTGACGTTGATGCTGAAACTGGTTGTGCCGGAGAGGTTGACCACCCTTGTGACATCCACGAGACCACCGCTATCGAGCGTGAAGGCGCCGATGCCACCCTTGTCGGAGGATTGACCAACGATCATGCTCACGGAACCCACAGCGCCACTCACTCGCGAGTTCTTGAACCGTGCCTCCGCCTCAAAGTTGGCGAACAGGCTGTTAGTGAGTGTCCCATCAGTGCGCTCCCGCGCACCACCAGAGGTATCCGTGGTCGTCACCGCTGTTGTGTCGAATACCGCGGAGAAGTCATACATCACTCCGGCACTCGCCGATCCCGACAACACCAAACTTCCAGCCAAACTACCTATAGAAGAAATGAACATCTTGTTTCTCATATAAATTCCTGCGCTGGGCTCTCGCCCGTTTGGCCCACACTCCCGTGTAGGCGTGAAATCACCGAAACCGTCGGCGCGGCTGTTGCACACGCTTGCCCCATCGAGGGCAAACGCTCTTTGGATGTCGTTCATCAATTGCAGGCTCCACCTGCGTCTGATGTCACTCTCCACACTCAAGGACGCAATCTAAAGCCCATTCCCATCAAGAGATACACCTTAAACCCCGATTCTGACTCCGCGACGCCCGAGAACGTACGCCCCCACGGGTCCCTGCCCGCACAGACGGAAGTGTTGGGGGCGCGGAGTATGGACGATGGCTGGGACCAACGGCACTGCCTGCCATCACGCCATGGATGTTGAAGGTTTAGACTCCGATGCATGGTTGGGCAACAGGACTTCACCGCACAGATCATGCAGACGCTCGCGCACACGCTGCCGCAGGTTCGCATGTTGGGCGTGTGGCTGTTCGGCAGCCATGCGCGTGGCGAGGCGACGCCCCGCAGCGATCTTGACTTGGCGGTGCTTGCGGAACGGCGCATCGATCCGCTGGCGCTGGGCGCCGCGGCCACCGCGCTTGAGCGCATTGCCGGGTCTCGCGTGGACCTCGTTGACTTGCGCGCCGCGTCGGGGCTGCTCCGCGTCGAGGCAACCTACCAAGGCACCCTGCTGGCGGCGCCGGACCCCCTACAGGCCCACCTGTTTGCCACGCACGTCTTAGCGGACCACGGCTCGTTTGCGCCGAATCGCCGTATGGCCACTGAAGCTATGCAGGAGAAGTTCCGTGGCGGATGACGTGCTCATGCAGAAGCTGGTGAGCATCGACCGATGCGTGGCGCAAGTCCACACGTTCGTCGCGGGCGACCTGGATCGGCTGAAGGATCAACTTGTGCACGATGCCGTGGTGCTGAACCTGCAGCGCGCCTGCGAACAGGCCATCGATGCTGCCTCGCGCGTCGTTTCCACGCGTCGCCTTGGCATTCCGGGCGATAGCGCAGAGGCGTTCACCATCCTGGAACGCGCGGGTCTGTTGTCTGAACCCACCGCAGCCCGCATGCGCGCCATGGTCGGCTTCCGCAACATCGTTGTGCATCAGTACCAGTCACTGAACCAAGCGGTACTTCGCGCCATCGTGCAAGATCATCTTGTGGACTTCG
>JBIKQN010000397.1:0-2562 GCA_044349615.1 Phycisphaerales bacterium | reverse complement strand
CATCGGTGGTTCGCTTGGTGGGTTTGCGACGGTGGTCTACAGCCTCTACAACCAAACGGTCAGCTTTCAGATGGGCTACCGGATGGGAATGGATGCATTCATCGCCGCAGTGCTCGGCGGCATCGGAAATCTTCCCGGAGCAGTGCTCGGGGGCATCTTGATCGGCGTGATCCGGTCGATGAGTGACGGTTACCTTGAGGCACGCTGGACGAACACGGTGGTCTTTGGCATCCTCATCCTGATCTTGGTGTTCCGACCCTCGGGACTGCTTGGGGCAAAGCTCCGGGAGAAGGTGTGACCATGGCCACTCCTTCAAGGCGCATTGCCATCAACCTGGCTCTGATTGCGGTCGTAGCCAGCATTCCCGTGGTTGAGAAGTTTGTGCCGCTTGGGTGGCACATCACTGATCCCATGACCGATGTGTTCGTCTACGCGATTTTGGGGCTAGGCCTAAACATTCTCACAGGATTCACGGGTCTTCTGAACTTAGGTGTGGCTGCATTTGCAGCAATTGGCGCCTATGTGTTTGCCATTTCAACGTGCGAGATCTATCCCTTTCAACTTGGGTTCTGGAGTGCACTGGGAGTGACTATGGCCGCCGGTGCTTTGGCGGGATTTGCGCTCGGCGCACCCACCCTGCGAGTGCGCGGCGATTACTTGGCGATCGTCACGCTTGGCTTCGGAGAGATCGTCAAGGATGTGTTGGTGAACATGGATTCCATCACCAAGGGAACCCAAGGCATTAATCCACTCCCAGCACCAACGCTGTTCGGTACCGAGCTCACAGGTAGCGGACAGTATTGGCTGTTCATGGCGATTGTTCTGGTGGTGGTGTTCGGAGCGCACCGCCTTGAGCGCAGCCGAATTGGGCGTGGCTGGATCTCAATCCGAGAAGATGAATTAGCCAGCCGAGCCATGGGCATTCGACCCGATCACGCAAAGATGCTGGCCTTCGCCACATGCGCATCGTTGGCGGCGCTTGCTGGGGCACTTACTGCGAGTCGGCTTTCCAGTTCCGGTGAACCAGGGAACTATGACTTTCAGATTTCCATTCTCGCACTCTGCATCGTGATCGTTGGTGGCCTCGGCAGCGTTCGCGGGGTACTGCTCGGTGCTCTGGTGATGGTTGGCATGAATTCCATCGTTCTTGTGAAACTCACGGAATTGATCGGGGGTTCCGATGCTGCTCCGCCATCTGCGCTTGCAGAGGCGCATGGGTTGCAATGGGCGTTCCTCTTCACAAAGACGTGGGCGCAGAATGTCCTCATCAGCCCAACAAACTGGAAGTTCCTCGTCTTCGGCCTCGCGCTCGTTCTGATGATGATCTTCCGGCCGGAGGGCATCTTGCCAACACGTGGCACCAAGGAAGATGCTCCTGAGGATAGTGATGCTGGTACCGGTATTGGCGGTGGACTTGCTACTGGTGGCCACACTGATCCCGCGACTGCGAAGGAGCTGCACTCATGAGTGCCATCCTTGAAGTCCGCGATGTGACGATGCGCTTTGGCGGTCTTGTTGCCAACGAGCGAGTCAGCATGACGGTCCAGAGCGGTGAGATTTTTGCAGTGATCGGGCCCAATGGTGCAGGTAAGACCACGCTCTTCAACGCCATCACTGGAATCTATGAGGCAACCGAAGGTCAGATTCTCTTTGAAGGCAAGGAGATTCGTCGAGAGTGGAGTCGCGGCACTTCAGTGCGCGCCTACGCGGTTGGAATTGCAACGGCGATGGTGGCGGTGCTTGCCCTAAATGCCACAGATCTCTGGCAAGGTGCAATTGTGGAGAAGTACACATACGCACAGCCGTTTCCTTGGGGTGAGGCAATGGGGACCCTGGCCACCACCATGCGCGCCGCAGGATTTTGGTCAACATGGGGACCAGCACTGATTGGCTTTGTACTTGGTCGCCTTGGTTTCGGTGCTATTTGGCGCGCGCAGCGTCGCACCCCGGACCTGGTTTCGCGTGCGGGTGTTGCGCGCACCTTTCAGAATATTCGACTCTTTGCTGAGATGAACCTCGTTGAGAATGTCCTTGTCGGTATGGATCAGCATTGTCGCTGCGGCTATTGGGCATGCCTCTTGCGACCGCCGCACTTCTGGCGCGAGCAGCGGATCATGCGAGCGCGCGCCTTTGAGCACTTGAAATTTGTAGAACTCGCTGATGCTGCGGGAAGTCTTGCGCGCAGCCTTCCGTATGGGCACCAGCGCCGATTAGAGATCGCGCGTGCCTTAGCTACGGAGCCGAAGCTCATTCTGCTTGACGAACCAGCAGCCGGCATGAACCCCGCAGAGAGCGCAGATCTCATGCGATTGATTCGCCGGATTCGTGACCGTGGCACGACGGTCGTTCTCATCGAACACGACATGAAGGTGGTCATGGGAATTTCCGACCGCATCGTGGTGCTTCAGCATGGGAAGAAGATCGCCGAAGGCACGCCGGATGAGATTCGAAACAATCCGGTGTGCATCGCTGCCTATCTTGGAACTGAGGTGGTGAATTGACTAGCACATCAGTCACTCCCACCGCCGCCGCTGGGCCCCGCACTCCACTCCTGCGCGTCCA
>JBIKQN010000396.1:0-2569 GCA_044349615.1 Phycisphaerales bacterium | reverse complement strand
GTGCGTGGTCGAGCGATCACGGCGCAAGACCTTGCTGGCCGGGTTCCGTTCGGCACGGAGCGACTGATCATTGCAACTGGATCATTTCCGAACCCAGAGCACTGGAATGCTGACTTCGCATCGCTTGATCCGGCGTTGATTTCCTGGCTTCACCTGCGCGGAGTCCGCTTGGTTGTGGTTGATGTTCCCAGCGTGGACCGTGGTGACAGCAAAGACCTCCCTACGCATGCGGAATTCTTCGCGCACGACATGTCGATCATCGAAGGCGTAGTGCTCGACGGCGTTGCGGAGGGTCGCTACGAACTCATCGCGCTCCCGCTCCGTATCGAAGGCGCCGACGCCAGCCCAGTGCGAGCCATTCTCCGGAAATAGAAGCCGTTCCAGAAATAGGTGCCGTTCACCCCTGTCCCCAATTAATAAATAGGGACAGGGGTGGACGGCACCTATTTAATCAGCGCGATGGCTTTTACTTCTACTGCGATCGGGGTGGGCAGCGCCGTGATTCCTAGTGTTGTTCGCGTTGGATTTGGGTTCCCCGGTCCTGCGAAACACTCGGCGTAGACGCGGTTGTAGGTGGCGAAATCCCGCCGGATGTCGGTGAGATAGACCGTCACGTCCACCACATCCTCCCACCGCCCGCCGGCATCCTCCACCACCGCGCGGCAATTGGCAAAGCAGTTGCGGCACTGCAACTCAATGTCGTACGAGGCAACACTTCCGTCCGCATGCAGCACAACACCCGGGATCTCCTTCGATCCACGAACCCGCGGCCCAACCCCTGAAAGAAACAGCAAATTCCCGGCACGCCGCGCATGTGGATACGGGCCAACAGGTTCAGGCGCACGTGACGAATTGATCGCTTCACTCATAGCGGGATAATCCTACTACCCACGCCTAAGCCGGCCATGTCATCGACTTCGGCTCTGTGAAGAATCGAAGCGCCTCGTCTCCACCCTCGCGTCCCACGCCCGACCGCTTGACTCCCCCAAACGGCACCCGCAGATCGCGCAACATCCATGCGTTGATCCACACGATGCCGAACTCCAATCGCTCCGCCATCCGCATGCCCCGCGCGTGATCACTCGTCCACACATTGGCAGCCAATCCATACACGCTGTCATTCGCCAGTCGCACCGCATCCGCCTCGTCAGTAAATGCCTGCAGAGTCACCACGGGTCCAAAGATCTCTTCCTGGTTCGCCGCGCATGACATCGGCAGTCCTTCAATCACCGTCGGCAACCAATATGCCCCGCCACGCACGCGTTCCGGCAATTCACCACGCTCCGGCGCCCGCCCGCCGCACAACACGCGCCCGCCGTCCGCACGTGCTCGCGCCACCGCCGCCGCCACCTTGTCGCGATGCGCCGCCGTCACCAGCGAACCTTGCTCAGTGCTAGCGTCCATCGGGTCGCCCATGCGCAACGCACGCACCCGTTCCACGAATGCATCACGAAACCGCTCATACAGTCCGCGCTCCACCAGCACGCGGCTTCCACAGAGACAGATCTGCCCCTGATTCTGGAACCCCGCACGCACCGCACCGGTAACCGCCAGTTCAAAGTCTGCATCAGCGAACACGATGGTCGGGTTCTTGCCGCCAAGCTCCAATGCGGTGCGCTTGAACATCGGTCCCGCCACAGACATGATCCGCGCCCCTGTTTCGGTCCCGCCCGTAAATGTGATCACCGGAATCCCGGGATGCGCAACGACCGCCGCACCGCACTCCGCACCACGTCCCTGCACCACATTGAGCACTCCTGCCGGAAACCCCGCCTCTGCGCTCAACTCCCCGAGTGCCGCCGCCGTCATGGGCGTCTCTTCACTCGGCTTGGCGACCACCGTGCACCCGGCCGCCAACGCCGGCGCAATCTTCCACGTGAACAGATAGAGCGGCAGATTCCATGGACTGATGCAGCCAGCCACGCCGCTTGCTCGCCGCATCACGCGTGAAACCGCATGCGGCGTGCGATAGTCCTCGTCAGCCTTCCAGTCTCGAACCGCCGCCGCAAAGAATCGCAGGTTGGCCGCCGCACGCGGAATGTCCACGGTGCGCGCGAGCGCCAGTGGCTTCCCCGAATCCGTGCTCTCCAACACAGCCAACCGCTCAACATCGCGCTCCACTAGCCCCGCCAAGCGATCAAGCGCCGCCGCTCGTTCTGCCGCAGGCAGCGCCGCCCATGCGGGGAACGCCCGCGCCGCCGCACCCTGTGCCAAGTGCACATCAGCGGCTCCCGATGCCGGCATACGCGCAATCTCGGCACCGGTCGCTGGCTCAATGACAGGCAACGACTCGCCCCCGACAGAGCCCTGACCGCGTCCGTCAATCCAGTTTTCGAGCCGGTGAGGCGATTGCATCCTCAAAGGCTACTGCTGTCGCTACACCGCGCAGATGACTTTACGACTCCGCTCTTGAGCTGCAGGCGAGGGCAGAGGTGTGGTCTCGGGAGACGGCAGCATGCTCATAGAACTCGCGAATGATCAACGTGGCGAGGGTAGGCATTGCCTCTCCTTCCGAACGAATCTTTGCCCAAACTGGGCTACCGCGTGTCCCGGTCACTTCGGTCCTATG
>JBIKQN010000040.1:0-8658 GCA_044349615.1 Phycisphaerales bacterium | reverse complement strand
ATTTCAGGGAGGATGACGGCGTTTCCGGAGGTCACGCGCAACATCGTAGGGCAATTCGGCATCGTCGCCCTCCTCATCCGCCGCCGCCGCCGCGCCGCAAAAATCCACACGCCCCCAGACGCGTGAGCGCCAGGGGGCGTGGAGTGTGGACGCTGGCCGGTTAGCGCCCAATCCCGCCCCGCGCGCCTTCCACCGAGATGGTGCCCTTCAGCATGTCCCAGCGGAATGCATGGGCTCGCACCGGGTTCGCAGTGCCGCGCTGAATCAGCGTGACCAACCTGCCCTGCTCCGCACGCGCAATGCCAATCTGTGATGGCACATCCATCTCAAATTCGCCCGCTTCAATATCCATGTCCGAGGTGCGCACCACCACGCGCCCGTCCGCTTCAACCTTGGTCAGCTCCGCAGGCCCACCGAGCGAGACTCCCACGTCGCCAGCTGCCGCGGCTGGCTTGGCGCCTTCCACAGCGCGCACCGAGGCCATCATGCGATCAGCCGTGACCGTACCTGTGGCCGTGGTTGAGTTCCCCAAGTGATCCATGACCACCTCACGCTCAAGCGTCAGGCGGCTTGTGCCATCGGGGCGAGGTGCCATTGCTAGCGAACGCTTCCATGTGAAACGCGTGGTTCCATGCGGCGTGAATGGACTCTTCTTGACGTCTGCATTCTCTGGCTCCGTCGGCGGCGGCGGATCAAAGACCAAGAGCGAACCAGCACCATCGACAAATGCCGAGCCATCTTGACCGTTGTAGGCAATGTTGGGTGCATTCATGCGGAAGAGACGCGGATTGCCCTCGCGCCTGCCATCCACCCATTGCCGCGCTTCAAGACGAACCTCACCCGTGGCACGCATGGTGCCCACTGCCTGCGCGTCACCCATGGCACCTGCACCGGATGACTTTCCATCGCGCTTGCTGCCTGCTTTCGTATCAGTATTCGCGGTCTTGTTGGCAGCAGCACCAGTCTTGCCGTCTGCCGTTGCAAGACTCTTTCCGCGCCCCATGATTTCGATCTGTACTTCATCAGCATCGAGAGCCTCAGCTTCACGAGCCTCACGCGAGGCGCGCACCTTCACTGCGCCCTGCAACAAGAGAAGCCCGCGATCAATGCCGCCATCCTTTGCCTTCACTGCGCCATCTGCATAGGAAAGCGACTCGCGCCAAGTGGCCTGCATCTGCGGCACAGCAGAAATTTTCGGACGACCCGTTGGACCATCAGTCACGGCAATCACTGGATCCTTGAACCCACTTGCACGGCCAGGCCCGATCGCATTGAGACGGACAGGTTCGTCCTGTATCTGCACATTCGCTAGTTGATCAAGCACAAGGTTGCCGCGCACCACCAACACATCCGGCCCAAAGAGCCGCGCGTTGTGCCCAACTCCATCGCCTTCAAGGCGCGAGGCGAACACGCGTCCGCCGTCCTCCATGCGCAATTCCACCGGGCCTTCAGCAACGATCTCCCCAACATCACTCCGCATGGCGTCGGCCTCCGCCTTGACCTTCGCGCCAGCCTTGGCTTCAGCACGGGGAGTGAGCTTCGCATCAACAAATGTCATGCGCAACGAGGACGCCCACATGGTCTGCGTTCCATCGCCTGCTTCCACATTGCCAGTCGCCATGAGCGTGCGCGGTTGTGCCTCACCCGCAGCGTTTGGTGAAAGCGCCACCTCCACGCGGTCTGCAGCAAACTGCCCGCCCGCCGCGCCAAGTGATCGCGCTTTGACTCCACCCGAAGCAACGATCCGGCGCGGCACATCCTTCTTTCCAACCGGCAAGGCTTCAATCGACAGCTGCGCGGTCTGCAGTTCCATATCAGCGCTCCGAACATCAACAGCGCCAACAAACTCTGCCCCGCGGAAGGTGCCTTCCGTATTGCCAGTGCCCGGCGCCAATATCAGTGCCATGCTGGTGCCCCAGGTAACGCTCAGCGGCTTCTTGCCAGCGCCACCCATGACGATCGTTCCGGGTCCATCACTCGCGCCACGACCAGTGGACCGGTCCAGCGTGAAATGCTTGGCCCGCAAGGTGAAATCGGGCGTCACCACCGATGCAGGATCATCAACCGCTCCCAGAAGTTCCACTCGGTCAACCTTTGACTCAACCGTGACGCGCTGCGCGGTAATCACCGCCTCGCTCTGCGAATCATCAATGCGTGCTGGGGTGCCATTCACCACCATGCGCACGCCATCGGGCTGACCAAGCGCGGGCGTCTCTTCCGGCGCAGGAGCCATCACCAATCGACCCTTGAATGCAACCGTCACTACATCGTCTTCATCCATTGCCGGCATCGATGCAATGGCAAGCGCCAACAATTGCTGCGCTGGTGGACCAGGAACCGCCAACACCGGAAACGGCGCACTTGGCGGTCCGAACGGATCGCGCGAGGCAATTCCAATTCCAGAGCCACCACGCATCATGAAATACGCATCCACGCGGTTGCCACGAACCTCAGTGCGGCGACCCGCTTCGTTGGAAATGATCTCAACATCGTCATACATGGTGAGTAAGAAGAGCCGTGGCTCAGCCGCGGCACTCGCCGCCTTCTTACCGCCCTGCTTGGCCGCCACCGCCGGCTTCGCTACATCAGCCGGCTTCGCCGCCACCGCCGGCTTCGCTGCATCAGCTGGCTTCGCCGCCACCGCTGGCTTCGCTGCATCGGCTGGCTTGGCTACATCGGCTGGCTTCGCTACATCGGCTGGCTTGGCCACATCGACCGGCTTCGCCGCCGCAACCTTCTCAGCCTCTGCCTTCTTCTTGGAATCGCCACGCTTCTTCTGCTGCGCTTCAACCGCCGCGCGCGAAATCCGCACCGGCGCTAGCGCCCGATCAACTACCAGCCGTTCAACAGTCTTTCCATCAGCCGCAAGCGTGAGCGATAGACCCTCGCCATCAAAGGTGATCACTTCGCCAGCAATGCGCACCTGACGGTCACAGCGAATCTCACCGCTGGCCTGGTCAAAGCTTGCTTCGGGGCTTTCAACAGTGACATCGGGCGCATCGTTCTTTAGGTCAACTGGCTTTCCATCGCGAGGCCGAAAGATTCGAATCACGACATTGCCAGACAACTTGCCGCTCTCCAACGCCCGCTTCGGGACGCGCGCCGTCATGGCATCTGCACGCATGGTGACAATGCGTCCACCATCGCCGTACAACACCGCGCGCGGATCAGTCATCGCCAATCGCTTGTCTGGCAACGGATCAATGCGCGATGCCGTGTACTGCTGCTTCAAGTTTCCCTGCGCATCAGCCACCTGCACCCACGCGCCGCGCTCAAGTCTCACAGACTCCTGTGAACCGAACTTTGCGCCAGTGCCTTCGCGCTCCTGCGCGCTCAACGGTGACGGTGCCACCAATTCCGCAACCGGACGAGGGCGCGTCTTAGTAACGCGTTGATCACTTGGTCGGCGTTGATCCACAAACCACGCGACGGCCACCAGCGCAACCGAAACTGCCACAGCAAGGCCCGTCCAAATGTATGGACGACGGCGGCGACGTTGCCATTCGTGATCAGGTGCTTTGGGGCTGCTCATGTTGCTCATGGTGAGCACCACCAGACCCTACCCGTGTATTGGGCATGGATGGGGAATCGAACATGGCGAGCGCTTCGTTCCATCGATTCTGGGTTCGCAGCAAGTGCTCTACAACCTCGCGTACCGCACCATGACCGCCCGCTGCGGCGGTCACAAACGCGGCAACCGCTCGCACTTCAGCGGCCGCATCATGCACTGCCACAGGGTAGCCGCATGCGCGCATCGCCGGAAGATCGGGAAGATCATCGCCAACAAACGCCACCGCATCAAGCGGCACGCCGCATGCATGGGCGGCGGCGCTGATGTCATCTAATTTGTTGTGGCTCCCGGAATACAGATGGCGAACGCCAAGTTCCTCAAGTCGGTGGCGGACTGCAAGGCCCGACCGACCAGTGATCACGGCGACCTCACCACCAAGGCGTCTCCACAGGGAAATACCCAACCCGTCCTTGGCGTTGAATCGCTTCGTCTCATGACCAAGGTCATCAAGTTGAACAGTGCCGTCGGTGAGAACACCGTCAACATCAAGACAGAGCAGGCGGATCGAGCCCGCCCGCACGGTCACTTCTTTGCGCCAGCGCCAGCACCCTGCAGCGCCTTGAGACGCTTATGCAGTCGGCTCTTGCGGCGTGAAACAGTGTTCTTGTGCAGGGTTGACGTCGACGCGACCTTATCAAGGACAGCGACGGTCTTGCTGAAAGCGGCCTCAGCGCCCTTCACATCACGGTCATGGACCGCAGTGAGGAAGGCCTTGACCTGATCCTTGACCTGGCGCTTACGCCAGTTGTTCAGGGCGTTGCGCTTGACGTTCTGACGGACGCGTTTCTTTGCTGACTCGGTATTCGGCACAGGGGGTTCCTTGAAGCAGTTACGAATCGGGCAGTATGCCAAGAATTGCCCATTCACGCAACCCATCCCCCCGCTGCCAATAAGTAAAGGGCGTCCCCGCTCCGGGGAACGCCCCCCCGGAGCCCCGAAGCCATGTTCCTCGGCACGATGTTGGTCGAATCTGGTGTCCTCGCCGCGGAACGCCTCGCCGAGGCTCTCCGTGAGCAGTTGCGTACTGGCGACCGCCTTGAACAGGTGCTGGTCAAGCTTGGGTTCATCCACCGCTCCGACTTGCTGCGCACCTTCTCTGAGCGCCTGCACCTTCCCATCATTGATCTGACCGAAGCCATCCCGGATGCAGCCACACTGCGCCTGCTTCCGCCGCGCGTCATCTTCAAGTTGCGCTGCGCACCGGTCTCGCGCGCCAACGGCACGCTCCGAATTGCAACAAGCGATCCAACCGACCTCGCTAGCTTTGATGAACTCCGCATCGTCACCGGCCACGCCATTGAACTAGTGCTTGCCGATGAAGAGGATCTTCAGAAATACATTCGCCAGCACTATGGTGTTGCAGGCGACACGCTTGACGCGCTCGGCGGCACGCTTGGCGGTGCAGAACTCGAACACGCAAGCCTCGACACAGACGAGACCGCGCAAGCACAAGAAGCAAGTGTGGTGCGTCTTGTCAATGACCTCCTAGTAGAAGCCGTGCGCGAACGTGCGACCGATGTTCACATCGAACCATATGAACAAGACTTGGCCATTCGATACCGCATCGACGGCGTGCTCGTGGATGCTGGCGTTCCACCCACGGTGCGACGCTTCCGCAATGCCATTGTCAGTCGACTGAAGATCATGGCGAATCTCAACATCGCAGAGAAGCGCCGACCGCAGGATGGTCGAATTTCCCTGCGAATCAAGGGTCAAGAGCATGATCTGCGCGTATCAGTGATCCCCATGCTCTTTGGCGAAGGCGTGGTGTTGCGCATACTTTCTAAGAGTGCCGTGCTCACTGGGCTCAGCGATCTTGGAATGCCAATCGGCATTGAAACTCGGTGGAACTCGCTGATCGAAAGACCGCACGGAATCATGCTTGTCACCGGCCCAACCGGAAGCGGAAAGTCCACAACGCTCTATGCATCACTGCGCCGCATCGTGACGCCGGAAGTGAAGGCCATCACGGTTGAAGACCCCGTGGAGTACCACGTTGCTGGCGTCAATCAGATTCAGGTCAGCCATCAAGTGGGGCTTGACTTTGCTGCGGGCCTGCGCGCCATTCTGCGTCATGATCCGGACGTGGTGATGATCGGTGAAATCCGCGACAAGGAAACCGCCGATGCCGCCGTGCAAGCCTCGCTCACTGGTCACTTGGTGTTCAGCACACTCCATACCAATGACAGCGCCGGAGCCGCCACGCGGCTTCTTGATATGGGCGTGGAACCGTTCCTCGTAGCAAGCACCGTTGAAGGGATCCTGGCGCAGCGGCTTGTGCGGCGCGTCTGCATCCACTGCGTTGAGCGCACCACTCCTTCGCACGCTGAACTGCCTCCGGACTTTGGGGCCGTCCCCGCTGCGGGCATTCCTCGAGCCGTTGGGTGCCGAGAATGCCGAGGAACTGGCTACCGCGGTCGGGTGGGCATATATGAGCTCCTGACTGCCACCGAGGCCACCCGTGAACTGGTCATGGCCCGGGCGAGCAGCGGCAGGATTGTTGAATCCGCCCTCAAATCCGGCGACCTCGCGCTA
Organism: Phycisphaerales bacterium; assembly: GCA_044349615.1. Lineage (GTDB taxonomy): Bacteria > Planctomycetota > Phycisphaerae > Phycisphaerales > SM1A02 > UBA966. Next base: position 2,552 of record JBIKQN010000040.1, on the reverse strand, counting down.
CTTCGGGTGGATGCCATGGAAAAAGTTCGGGCCGGGCTGACCACCCTCGACGAGGCCCTTCAGACCACGCGAGCCTAAATTTCTGCGGTGAATCGCTCCTCACACACTGAGCGATGGCAACTCTCCTGCCATCAACCCCGTACTCATCACTTGACGCGGAGCCCCGGTTTCCGGACACTGCGCGTTCTCGCGGGTTTCGGTCGATGCCGTGCCCATAGTGATGTTCAACTGCCACGGCCTGTTGGAGGTTCGTAAGACATGAATCAGCGCACGACCGGCCTCGTTGTCGGCCTCGTCATCTTCGTCATCCTGACCGTTGGCCTCTTGGCCTCGACTATCTACTTCAACATCGAGATGAACGATGCGAAGGTGAAGGCGAAAGAGTCAAGCGATACCGCCAGGGCCGCCCAAGCCAAGGAAGGCAAGATCAAGACTGCCTACGGCTCGCTCACCAGTTTCGTTACTGGTGATCCAAGCCAGTCCGCCGACAGCCCGGTGGAAGACATCAAGAAGTCTCTTGGCGCAGAGAATGTCACCAGCCTGAAGATTGAACTTGAGACCCTCCGCAGCCGCACAGAGCAGCTGAGCCAGGACAATGCCAATCTGAAGAAGCAGATGGCTGCCTCCCAGTCTGATGCCACCGCATCACGCGATGAGGCGAAAAAGGCCACAGAAGGCGCGCAAGCCGCTAGCAAGCGCGTTGAAGGCGATATCGCCACCTACCGCACCTCAAGCCAGAAGTTCGGCGATGAAGTGAAGGACACGGTTGCTACCGTCAAGAAGTACCAGGACGACATGGATCAGCGCCATCGCAATGAAATGGCTGACCTTCAGGGACAGATTGACAATGTCTCCAGTTCCCGCGCCGAACTCTCCGGCAAGGTTGAAGTTCTGCAGAAGACCGTTGATCAGTACCGCGTGAAGCCAGAAAACGCAGCGTCACTTGCTGACGGGCGTGTGATTGATGTCACTGGTCAGAACAGCGAGATCTTCATCTCCATCGGCTCCAAGCAGCGCGTGCAGCCAGGCATGACGTTTGATGTCTACGACAGCGCCAACGCCATTCAATACAACCCCACCACCGGCGACCTGATCCCCGGCAAAGCGCGCGTACAGGTGCTGAAGGTGGAAGAGAACACCTCAACAGCGCGCGTGATTCCTGAGAACACCCGCTACGCACCCCGCCCGCGTCCCATCGTCAAGGACGATGTCATTGCCAACGTGATCTTCAGCCCGGACTACCGCTACAAGTTCCTTGTCCACGGTAAGTTTGATATTGACAACGACGGTACCGCTACCGCTGCCGAAAGCGAGTTTGTGCGCGGTCGTATCAAGTCGTGGGGCGGCGATGTTGTTGAGGGCGACACCTTGCGCGGCGACCTTGACTTCATCGTGATGGGTGTGCAGCCGCTCAGGCCGCTTGACCTTCCATCGGATGCCGACGAGGGTCAATACACCTCGCACTTCGAACAGAAGAAGGCCTACGAGATCTACCAGACCCTCTTCACCGAAGCGCAAACCGCTCGGGTTCCGGTACTCAACTGGAACCGCATGCAAGTCCTCACGAACGAGGGTCGCTGACCGCGCGCTATGGCCAAAGCCCGGCGCAAACGCACGGGGCCAGTCCAGGTAGGCATCTATCTGCTGCAGTACTTGGCAGCGCGATCGTTCGCGTGGCTGTTTGGTGCATTTCCGCCTGAGCAGAACCTCCGAACTGCCGAGACCGTGGCAGACATCTGGACGCGGTTTAATCCAGCCCGCCTTGAGCGCGCCGCTGGAAACATTCGACGCGCATTCCCCGCCATGCCCGAAGCCGAATGCGTTGCCCTTGCCAAGGCAAGCGTTCGATACATGTTCCGCACCTACATGGTGGACGCCTTTCAGTTGCCTCGGGTTGTGACGGAAGAGTCATGGCAGCGTCATGTTGACCTGACCAACGCGCGACCCGGAACGAAGCTCATGATCGGCGAGCATGCTGCCATCTATCTGGGGCCACACGCCGGAAACTGGGAGTTGCTTGGATTCTTCCCAACGCTGATGGGATTTCGCATGCACGCCCTAGCGCGTCCGCTTGACAACCCATTCATCTGGCAATGGGCAGTTGGGCTGCGCGAGAACCGCGGCATGAAGATCATCACCAAGTTTGGCGCCACGGAGGAACTCCAGAACATCATCCACAATGGTGGGCGCATTGCCTTCATTGCTGACCAGAACGCGGGCCCGGACGGCATCTTCGTTCCTTACTTCGGTCAGATGGCAAGCGCCTACAAGTCGATCGCCCTGCTTGCCATTCGCTATGAGTTACCCGTGGCCGTTGGCGTGGCGCTGCGCGACGGTGATGGCTTCAACTTCAGTATCCACACCGTTGACATCATTCAGCCAGACGATTGGCGCGATCACGAGGACCCCGTCTTCTACATCACGGCGCGCTATACGAACGCCATGGAACGCGGCATCATGCTGGCTCCTGACCAGTACCTCTGGATCCACCGCCGCTGGCGCAGTCGCCCCAAGTGGGAGCGTGAGGGCAAGCCGCTTCCGGAACGAATCAA
>JBIKQN010000395.1:0-2575 GCA_044349615.1 Phycisphaerales bacterium | reverse complement strand
CCACCCATAGCCATCTTTCGTAGCCGGACCACCGCTATAGCCAGCACCACCAAGAGAAATCAAACCTGCGTAATCCTGGCTTGAAAGTGCATCGATCGCTGAAGTAGCAACCTGAACTCCCCAGTAGTTTCCTTCCGGCATTTCACAACTATGAAGAAGCAGTGCTAGTGCCCCGCGCAGAATCTGCCGCGTCTGCGGCGGGTCAAGCTTCACTGGGAGTGTCTTCTCGGTTTCCGAACCAAGCCAGCCACCTGCACCGAAACTCTCGGGGCCGCCCATCATCACCAATCCACCGCCAAGGTCATGCACGTAGGAATGCAAACCACGGTCAAACTCATTGTCGAAGGCCCAGCGCGGGAGGTTCGCAACGATCACTGCGTCAAACCCGGCTAGGAATGCCAACCCGCGACCCATCGCCGCTTCAGGCTGCACACGTTCAACTTCGATCTTTCCATCGCGGAGCGCTGTTGCCAATGCGTCGCACTCAACACCGCCACCTGGCTCAATGATCAGTACGCGCCCTGTGCCACCAACAAACACCACTGCCGCGCCCGTGTTGTTCTGCTGCACTGAATCAAGGGCAGCGTTGCTCGGCTCAAATACAGCGCGGAATCGCTGTGCGCCAGTGCCATCAGCCACGACCGGAATCGTGACAAGATTGGCTCCAGGCTGCAGATCAACTCCGTATCCCAGACTGTCGCCTGCCGGATCAAGATCTATCGGTTCATCATTCTGCCACAGCAGAATCCGCCCACTTGCTGGGCGTTGGCTGCGAATAGAAATTCGAAGATCAATCGATTGGCCCTCGCGCGCCCGCGTTGGTGCGCGCAGTGATTCAATGAGCACCTCGTTGGTGTGCTGGTACTCCAACGGAACAACATCGATGGGAACGCCGGCAGCTTTCGCAAGCGCCGCCGCTTCTTCCAAGCTGCCTGCGGTTTCGTTGCCGTCAGAGAGAAGCAGTATGCGCGCAGTGGTATCACCAGGCTGCGTTGCGAGGGCCATGCGTACTCCAGCCGAGAGATCGGTTGCCTGCATATCACCCACATGACCAGTCAGCGCCATCTCACCTGCATTCGCTGGCATCGCGGCAATGACTGCATCACGAGCCACGGTGACTGCGCCAACGCGATCATCAGGGCGTTCCTTGCGTGCAACCGCCTCACGGACAGCCTTCTCTGCTTGCGTACGAATGGCAAGCGGGACACTGTCACTTGAGTCTGCAACCACCAACACGCTCATGGCATCCGTCTCGCGCACGATGCTCGGTCGTGCCACTGCAATGGTCAGGCAGACAAGCACCAAGATGCGAAGTGCCAAACCACCCCACGACTTCCAACGCCCAAGCACAGGCACGCTGCGCCACGACATCCACCAAAATGGCAACGCGAGTGCCAAGATCGCTAGGGCCCAAGGATGTTCGAAGGTCACAATCATGGTTACTGATGCTCCACGCTACCCCACCGGCCTACACAGTGAATCAAGCGGCGCTACCAAGATTCTTGAATGCCCGGAATCCAACACAAACGCATCGTTGCCTCGAACCCCGATCGCCCAGGGAAAGCGCAGTGCATTTTCCCCACTCAGTACCGAACGGACACGGTCTCCGTCAATCACGTGAAGTACGAGGGGCGTCGGTGCCCCGGACACCGCACGCACTGATCCAAGCGACCGACCATCGGCGGCGTCGAAGCGCTGCACGCGATGGTTGCCAAACTCCGTGACCACGATCGTGCCGTCCGCCACAACCTCTAGTCCATAGGGGTACGCGAGCTGCCCATCACCCGCCCCGGCACTACCAAACGAGCGCACGGGCAAACCTGCCAGCGTGAGTACTTGGATACGGTGGTTGCACGCATCAGCCACGTACACCTCGGTGCCGTCATTAGAGAAAGCGATCGACTGCGGGCGATCAAACTGACCAAGCTCACGACCGTTTCCACCAATGGAACGCAGAAACTTCCCATCGGGCGCAAACACTTGGATACGGTCATTGCCGCCAAACTCAGAAACCCAGACGGTGGCATCCGGCGCAACCTCCACATCACAGGGGTAGATGAATTGTCCGGGTCCCGTGCCGTACTCGCCAAACCTCAGGAGTTCCTTGCCATCCGCCGACCAACAGATGACGCGGTGATAGTGCGTGTCCGCAACCCACACGCGACCATCTGCACCAACGCCAATCCCCGTGGGCTTTCCAAGCGACTTCTCTGGCATGGACCACTCGGCAATGAAACTGCCATCTGGCGCAAAGCGCTGAATTCGGGCTTGTCGATCAACGACCAAAATCGTGCCATCGCGCGGATCAATGTCCATGGCGCGCGGATATTCAAACTGCCCACGACCGCGTCCTGGTGCGCCGAACCAGCGCGATGCCTGAATATGTGGGCCATCTGGCGGAACTGGAACCTCGCGGCATCCTGCAATAACCAACATGAGTAAGAGAATTGCTGCCATTCCACGCAAGCGCTCGCCACGCGCACACATCCATGCCACAGCACCACCTGCACTCGCAGCCACCACAAGCAATGCCAACAATGAACCAAGGACCGTCGCTGGTTGCTGATAGTGAATG
>JBIKQN010000394.1:0-2579 GCA_044349615.1 Phycisphaerales bacterium | reverse complement strand
GCGCTTGAGTTCATCGAATATCTCAGTAAGGCAGGCACTGTCACCCGCATCTCTCACGCTGGCAGCCTCCGACGCGGCAAGGAAACGATCGGCGATATCGATATCGTGGCGAGTTCGTCACACCCTTCAGCGCTTCATGAGGCACTCCGTACCGCACCTGGGGTTTCCAAGGTGATTGTGTCTGGCGATACAAAGACGAGTGTCCGGACCAATCACGGAATCCAGATTGATCTGCGGACTGTTGCCGATGAGCAGTTTGGAGCAGCCCTTCTCTACTTCACCGGGAGCAAGGAACACAATGTGCGACTGCGCGAGCGGGCCCAAAAGATCGGCCTCCGCCTGAACGAGTACGGACTGTTCAAGGAAGACGCCACTGCAAAGGGAACCCCGCAAGAACGCGGCGAGAAGCCCGTGGCTGCCAAGACCGAGGAAGATATCTACGAAGCACTTGGACTTTGGTGGATTCCACCTGAATTGCGCGAAGATCACGGCGAACTTGAGCATCATCCGCCCAAGGATCTCGTTGACATCAAGCACATCAAGGCGGAGCTTCACTGCCATACAACCGCGAGTGATGGGGTTCTTTCCATTGAAGGAATGGTTGAGGAAGCACTTGCACGCGGGCTCCACACCATTGTCCTGACGGACCACAGCCGTTCGCAGGCCCAGGCCAACGGGCTTTCCATTGAGCGACTACGCGATCATATTGCAGAGATCCGCGCGGTAGCCAAGACCTACGCAACGAAGATCTCCGTCCTTGCCGGCAGTGAGGTGGACATCATGGCCGATGGCACGCTTGACTATCCAGACGATGTGCTTGCAGAGCTCGACTTCGTAGTGGCGAGTCCACACAGCGCCCTGCGTGCCGATCCGGCCGTTGCCACGGAACGGCTGCTTGCAGCCATTCGACATCCCTTGGTGCACGTCATTGGGCACCCAACTGGTCGGATCGTGAATGCCCGCGAAGGTCTTTCGCCAGACATTTCCCTTCTTGCACGCGAAGCGGCAAAGCACAATGTTGCGCTTGAAGTGAACGCAAACACCATGCGCCTTGATCTACGCGATACGCATGTCCGGATGTGCGTGGATGCCAAGTGCTTGGTGGCCATCAACACCGATGCACACGGCGGTGGCGACTTTGACCAGCTTCCTTATGGCATTGCAACGGCCCGGCGCGGATGGCTTGGCAATTCCCATTGCGTCAACACATGGACGCGCGCCAAGCTTGGTGAGTGGATCGCATCAAAGCGCTGAAAGTCAGCGCTTCTTGCCACGCTGCTTGAACCGCGCCTTGGGGCTCTCGGTGGTAGTTGAACCACGACTAAGGAATCCAGGCATCCCACCACCTCCACCACTCGGCGCGGCGCGCGCAAGGTCCTTCATGGCTTTCATCTTGCCCATTGAACCCATGCCGGCCATCTGCTGAGTCATCTTCTGCATCATCTCAAACTGCTTGACCATGCGCGAAACATCTTCGACTTTGGCGCCACTGCCAGCGGCAATGCGCTTCTGACGACTGCGATCAATGATGCCAACTTTTTGGCGCTCACGTCGCGTCATGGAGAGGATGATGGCCTCCATGCGGTCCACCTGATTCTCGTCAATGTTGACATCCTTGAGCATGCCACCAACACCCGGAAGCATGCCCAGCAGTTGCTTCATCGGACCCATACGCCGAATCATCTTCATCTGCTTCAGGAAGTCATCAAGAGTGAATTGACCCTTGGCTAATTTCTCGGCAGCCTCATTGGCTTCTTCCTCGTTGACCTCTTGCTGGGCGCGTTCAACCAAGCTCACCACATCGCCCATGCCCAAGATGCGGCCGGCAACACGCTCCGGATGGAACTCCTCAAGCGCATCAAACTTCTCGCCGGTACCGACAAACTTGACTGGCGCACCAGTGACGCTCTTCACGCTGAGCGCCGCACCGCCACGGGTATCACTGTCGAATTTCGTCAGGACAATGCCATCCACGTTCATGCGCTCATGGAATGCCTTGGCACTCTGAACGGCATCCTGACCAGTCATGGCGTCCACAACCAGCAGAATGTTGTGCGGTTGCAATACCCGGTTGACCGACTCAAGCTCCTTCATGAGCTCATCGTTGACATGTAGTCGACCAGCAGTATCAAGAATCAGAATGTCAAACTTTCCCTGACGCGCTGCCGCCAAGGCGCGCTGGCATACACCAACGGCAACGCCAACAGCCTTGCCGTATTCAGCACACTTGTCAGGTTCGCCGTAGAACGCCACGCGACCAGGGCCCGTTGCCTCCGCAGCAACACCCTCGATCACCGTCTGCAACTGCTCAACTGCCGCGGGTCGCTGCAAATCTGCAGCAGCAACCATCACGCTTTGGCCGCGCTTCTTGAACCATGCTGCGAGCTTGCCACAGGTTGTGGTCTTGCCGCTTCCTTGCAGTCCGCACATCATGACAATGGTCGGCCCAGGCTCAACCAACGTGATGCGACTATCTACAGGACCCATCAGGGACACAAGCCGCTGGTGCACAACACCAACCATCTCTTGACCGGGCTGCAGGCTCTGCGTGACTTCCTTGCCAAGTGCATCCTGGACGC
>JBIKQN010000039.1:0-8687 GCA_044349615.1 Phycisphaerales bacterium | reverse complement strand
AACTCGGTAACACTCTGCATAGGTTGGATAGTTGAAGACATTTGAAAGGAAGAAATCCAGACCTCCATTCAGACGTATGACTGCCTGACCAATGTGCACCAGTTCCGTTGCACTTGCGCCAAGAATATGCACTCCGAGCAAGACCCGCGTTTCACGGTGGAAGATCAACTTCAGGAAGCCATCGGCATTCTGGTCAATCTTTCCGCGCGCAATCTCGCTGTATCGCGCGACGCCAACCTCGTAAGGGATTTTTTCCGCGCTTAGTTTCTGCTCAGTGGCACCAGCACAACTCAATTCAGGAATTGCATAGATGCCAACGGGATAACTGTCACCCATCGGGCTGACCGGTGCACCGAACATGGCAAGCGCAGCGATGCGGCCCTGTGCGGCGCTTGTGGCTGAAAGCGAAGGGAATCCAATCAGATCTCCCGCCGCAAAGACCGAAGGGGTTGTGGTTCGGTAGTACTCGTCAACCTTGATCCGGCCACGTTCATCGGCTGAAAGCCCGGCACACTCAAGATGCACTCCTTCCACGCATCCCTGGCGTCCGCCAGAAATGATGGCTACATCGGCAGTAATGCGCTTGCCGCTCTCAAGCTCAACCTGCACCCGGCGTGTTGGCTCTTCGAGCATGGCGATCGATGTGACATTTTCGTTGCATCGAAAGATCATGTCATGCGTGCGCATTTCATGCATCAGCTCATCGACGGTTTCATGATCCATGAAGGAAATCGGTCGCGCAGCACGCTCGACGAGCGTCACTTTCGTACCCAGCGCTGCAAAGAACGATGCATATTCAACGCCAATGACTCCACCGCCAACAACTACGAGGCTCCTGGGAATCTCACGGAGTTTTCCGACCGTGTCGCTCGTGAGGATGATCGGAGATTCTTCGCTGGCTTGATCTGGACATCCCGGCGGTAGCACCGGTCGTGTGCCCGATGCAAGCAGAGTGAATGCAGTGGTGATGGTGCGGTCGCCGTCCGCACTATCGATCATGATGGTGTTTGCATCAACAAAGGAAGCAAATCCCCAGAAGATCTTCACGCCATTGCGAACCAACATAGAGCGAATGAGTTGTTGTTCTTCATGAATCACTGAAGAAACACGCTCAAGAAGTTGCGGCATCGTCATCTGCGCATGATCAACACCAATGGCCTCAAGGGACCGTTGCACAGTACCCCTCTTAAGGCTGACGACTGCTTCACGAAATGTCTTCGAAGGCAGTGTTCCCAAGTGCACGGACACTCCGCCGACGCCGCGCTTGCGCTCGACCATGGCCACGCGCTTCCCTAGTTTGGCAGCCTGAATTGCCGCACTCTGGCCAGCGGGACCACTGCCAATCACCACTAGGTCATATTCGTAGACAGATTCCATTGAACGCGCAGCGTAGCTGCCCCGCACTTACTTCTTGGCGGGCGGCCAACATAGCACTCCCCAATCGTCGGAATATCCGTGATTGATAACCACTTGGATCGCCGCCAGCGCCACCGAGTCAAGAATCATGGACGTCCGCTTCAGCACGGTCCGGTTCTCGCGGCTGCCATAGGTCGAGCCGCCTTGAGCCAGTTGAGCATGGACAAGTGCACAGCGCTCAAGAAGATGAGCCAAGATTCGATCCCATCGCCGACGGGCTAGCAGGTCCTTGAGATCCACGGTGTCGAAGTGTCTTGCCAAGTAACGATCTGCAAACATGCTGGCCACCAGCGTGCGGTCTCGGTCAAGCGTGGCAGCCATGATTCCGTCCTGGTCCGTTGCCGCAAGTTGCTTCACAAAGGCTGCGAGCGCCGCACGCTCTGCCACTGGTTGACTACGGGCAACATCCCATCGCGCGCACAGAGCCGAGAGTCCAGCCCACTGCGCAAGCATGCGATCATCAAGTTCGGCGTCACGGCACGACTCTGCATGCTCAAGCCAGGTGAACGCACGATGAATGCGAATCCGGTTGTCTTCATACAGTCGCGCATTGGCATAGGAATCCCGCCGCGGCTTCCACAATTTGCGGAGCGTTGCAAGATCAAGGGGTGCAGAGAGAATGCTGGTGCGCATGGAGACGAAGCGTAGCGTTGAATGGCGAGGCGGAAAGCCCCGCGATTAACCATTCGCTACTGCGGGCTCGTCCCAAGGCTCAATGTGTGCAGTGGCATTGCCGCCATCCGTGCAGCCAAGGGCCACCTCGATCTCATACTCAATAGAAGATGCCAGGTCGTGGGCCGTGCGAACATCCAACGTGTCATCGACTTGGACATGGAAGTCCACCCAGTGATGCCTGCCTATGTGCCGAGTGCGCAGTTTGTGCCAGCCGCGGATCAACGGCGCACGCGCACCCGCCGTACCGCTGATATGGGCATCCAGGATCTTTCGAACCGTCTCGTAATCACCAGCATCCTGCTCATCGACCAATTCGCCAAGCGAACGGCGCACCATTCGAATTCCTAGACCAACCAAGATGCATGCCATCAGAATGGCAACTAATGGATCGATCCACGCCAGACCAGTCATCCGCACTGCCACCAGTGCACCGATCGCGCCAAGGCTAGTGATCGCGTCGGATATTAGATGACGTCCATCGCCTATCAGCGCAGCTGAACCACTGCGGCGCCCAAGCTTCATCAGCCATGTTCCAAGTGCCCCATTACCTATTGCTGTGGCACCAATCAGAACCAAGCCCCACTCGATGCGCTGCACGCTGACATCACCAGCAAGCAAACGATGCACCGCTTCCCAGACAATGCTTGCGCCGGCTGCGCCAATCAGCGCGCCCTCCACTGACATGCTGACGAATTCGAATCGACCATGACCATATGGGTGCGTGCGATCCGCTGGCCGATGCGCTTGCGAAATTGCCCAGAGCGCAAATCCGCTTGCAACCACATTGATGATGGATTCAAGGGCATCGCTATAGACCGCAGATGACCCGGTCATCCGCCACGCAATGAACTTCACCATCATCAAGACAACGCCTACAGCCACCGCTATCGCCGCGGCACGGCGCTCGATGGCGTGCATGGCTGCAGCGGTTTCAGTTGCCATCGGCAGGAGCAGTTGGTTCAGCAGCATCTGCAGCAGCAGGCACAGGCGCTATCACGGGATCCGGTGCGCCAGCATCGCCAGCGCTCTCAATGAAGACATCAAGAAGCTGCCCAGGAGCAACCGGTACCGAAGGATCTTCAAACGAATAAATCACCTGCAAGACACGCGTATCAATGCGCTCGGCGTTCTCGCCAGAGAGGGTCCTCTTTGGCAAGACCAGCGGCACGCGGCGGATGAATTTCACTGGAAAGCTTGCTTGGCGGCCACCACGCAGCGAAGCAATCGCCTTGCCCTTGTCGCTGAAGCGCCACGCATCAAGTTCATCAATGTCGACACGGATGTAGAGGGGATCAAGATCACCAAGAGTCATCTGCGTCTTGGCACCAGGTCCGGCTGCCGCATATTGCCCTGGGCGCGAGTCAATACGGAGGACTTGCGCATCAATTGGCGCTCGTGCAATGCAGCGGTCGAGTTCCGTACGGATCGTGCCCACCTCGGCCTTCGCGGTCGCAACATCCGCCTCGATGACCCGTAGATCCTCTGGATAAGTTCCCCTGCGCACGAATTCCAGATTTGCATCAGCCTCAGCGGCCTTTGCCTGTGCATTAGCAAGTTCGAACTCCCGCGTTGGCAATTCATTTTGGCTGATCGCTCCAGCCTCACCGATAGCCCGCAAACGATTCAGTCGCCCCTGAGCGTCTGCCACTGCCGCGCGCATCTGATCTGCTCTCGCTTGGGCTTGCTTCAGTGTTTCTGGCTTCGGCAGACTCCGTGACTGCGCCAAGCGAGCCTCTGCGGCAAGCATCCGCGCTTCGGCGCCGGCAGCCTGTGCAGTGAGCGCACGACGATCAATAATGAAGAGCGGGTCGCCCTTGACAACACGCTGCCCCTCTTTCACCAGAACCTCTTCAATGAGTCCACTCACTGGCGCACCGAGCTCAATGAGTTCAGAGGACGGCTCAACGATGCCCGATCCACTGACACGATCACCATACGGCGAACTCGCCGGTGGCACCATTGGCGGAGGCGCAGGCATAGACGCATTCTGCTTAGAGACGGTGTACGCCGAAGCGATGATGCCAACGACTGCGAGTATCGGGAGCGCGATGAACTTCCAATTCATGATCTATGCCTATGTGTGGGGTCTGCGACCTTTAGGGAAGCGTAGTTCAATGGCTCCTACCGGCGTCGCCCATCCGGGCGTCCGTTTCGGCAAGGGCCTCAGCTGGGGTACTGATGTGGGTCACGCGACCGTCATCAAGGTGTGCGATGCGATCCGCAAAGTGGTAAATGCGCTCATCATGGGTTACGACGATCACCACTCGCTCGGCAGCGGCTGTGAGTTCGCGGATGAGACCCATGATTTTCTGGCCAGTGGCACCGTCGAGGGCGCTCGTGGGCTCGTCGCACACGAGGATTCGCGGACCAGAAACAAGCGCGCGCGCAATGGCTACGCGCTGCTGCTGACCGCCAGACAGTTTGCTTGGCCGCGCCGATTCGCGACCCTTCAAGCCAACTTCCTCCAATAGTTTCGCGGCGCGATCTAGCGCATCTTTCTTGGGGTGGCGCCTGAGCAGAAGAGGCACAGCAACATTTTCAAGAATGGACACCTGCGGGATCAGGTTGAACTGCTGGAAGATGAATCCAACATTTTGTCCGCGCCAGATGGTGCGCTCGTGATTGCTCAGCGCTGATGGATCCGTGCCGAGCACAGTGAGTTCCCCCTCGTCACGCTGCAACAACCCAGCGAGAATCGAGATGAGCGTTGTCTTACCGCATCCCGATGGCCCGACCAGCGCCATCATTTCACCACAGCGCACTTCAAGATTCACGCCACGCAGCGCACGGACCATTGAATCGCCAGTACCGAAGGTCTTGAACACTTCGCTGCAGACAATGCTGTTTGCGGGCGCACTCATCCTTGGAACACCTCGGATGGATCCAGTTTCACTACGCGTCGCATGCTGAAGAGGCTGGAAGCAACCACAATAAAGATCACCGCGCCTGCAGCAATCACCGGAATATGCCACGTCATCTTGAAAGCGAGTTTGTCACCCGGAATCGACAGGCCAACAATGGAGGTCACGCCCAAGCCAAGTCCCAGACCGAGGACGCCAGCCACCGCACCCTGCAGCGCCACTAGCCCAAGAAGCCGAGGCGTCGTAGCGCCCATTGCCTTCATTGCTCCGAAGTACTTCAGATTGTCGAGCGTGAAGTTGTAGAACATCTGTCCAGCAATCGCAACGCCCACCAAGAATCCAAGCGCGATTGCAATTCCGAAGTTAATCGGGATACCGGTCTGCGTCATCCAGTAGTTGATGGTTGTCCACGCAAAGTCACGCGGGGTGTAGACGGAAAGATCTGTCTCCCGCGCGATTCGGTCACGCAGTTCCGTAATCGAGACTCCAGGTGCTGCCTTCACCAGAATCATGCTCAGGGTGCGTCGATTGGCCGGAGCAAACCCAATAGCGCGCGAATACGTGGTGTAAATGGTTGGGACATTCTGGAAGGTCGGCTTTGTTTCAGCAATGCCACCAATGACCGCACGACGCTCATTCAGTTCCAGCTCCTCACCAATCTCAATGGGACGCTTCGGTCCGGTGGGGTCAGCGGGGTTGATCGGCTGGGCAAGGCGCGAGCGAGCGCCACGCGTCTCAATGATGATGGCGTCTGGCTTACGCAGAACACTGACGTCGCCCTTCACCATCCGCGCTGGTACGCCGATCAAACTGGCATCGTCCACGCCCACTACATCGCAGATTTGCCGCGAGCCACTCGGGAGTTTGGCCACCAAGAGACCCTTGAAAAGCGGAACCGCCCAATCCACCCCGTCGACGCTTCGCACGCGCTGCAAGGCCGTCACCTGCATCGGCTTGGTGTCGTCCACAAACTGCAGGGTTGGATCAGTAACCCAAAGATCCGCCTGCGGTGTCTCCTCAATGAGTGCGTACGTACGACTCATGAGTCCAACAAAGATGCTGGCCTGCTGCGCGATCAACAATGTGGCGAACGCAAGCCCAAGCAGAATGCCATAGAACTTTGCTGTGTCACCGAAGAGCATTTTGATCGCAATGGTTCGCATGGAGACGTCTGCTCAGAGCTTCAACTGGAAGCCAAATTCAACAGTGCGATCCGAAGGCAGATTGAAGGCGCTGGTCACATCCGCTGCATTGGAATGCAGGAAGATGAAGATGCCCTTACGCCAGCCAGACATCCGCGCTGGTCCACCAGGAACGACTTGCATCTTGCGGGCAAAGTAGGTTGTTTCTTCGCTATCAAAAGGCAAGCCGCGCTCGCGCGCAAGACGCAAGATTGCTGGCGCATCAGGCTGTTCCATGAATCCAACTTGGGCAGAGACGCTCCAGAATCCGTCTGGCATCCAGCGCACCGCGACGCGCTCACGATCAGCCACATAGGGCTGTTCACTTGGTGCAATGGAAAGCAGAATCACTTGTTCGTGAAGAACATGCGCGTGCTTTACAAAATTCACAAGTGCAAACGGGGCCTGTGTGGATGGGGTCATGAACACCGCGGTTCCTGGTACGCGCGGCACAACATCGGACCAGAGACGCGCGAGAAATTCATGAATCGTTTCGCCTTGGGCGGCAATCTGGCGGCCAACTGCCCGAGTTCCTTGATTCCATGTGAACATCACCATCGCGCCGAAGGATGCAATCGCTAAGGCATACCAGCCGCCATGGAACACTTTCAGAAGATTCGAAGCTAGGAAAATCAAATCAACCAACAAGAAGAACCCAACTACCGTCCACACCACCGATCGCTTCCACTTCCATGTCTTCACTGCCATCTCGGCAAACAAGGTTGACGTGATGACAAACACGGCGGTCACCGCAATGCCGTAAGCATCAGCAAGCGCGGCAGAAGAGCGAAACAGGAATACAGTAGTGAGGCAGCCAATCATCATGGTCCAGTTCAGGAACGGGATATAGATTTGGCCCTCGGTGAAGCGTGATGTGTGGACGACTGCAAGTCGCGGCAAATAATTCAGACGAATTGCCTGGCGCGCCATGGAGAACACACCGGAGATCATTGCTTGACTTGCAACAATGGTGGCGAATGTTGCAAGGACGACCATCGGAATGATCCAGCCTGTGGGTACTAACCCGTAAAAGGGCTTGTACTGACCGATTGAAGCGGGATCGGGCGGGTTGGCAATGACCCAGGCGCCTTGACCAAAGTAATTCAGTAGCAAACACGGCCACACCACGGTGAACCAACCAATGCGGATTGGTCCAATCCCAAAGTGCCCGATATCGACATAGAGCGCTTCGGCACCCGTCACTACAAGAACAATGGAGCCCAAAAGTAGAAACGTTCCAAAGGGGTTCGACGCAATGAGTTCAATGGCATAGACAGGATTAATCGCCGCAAGCACACTCGGATCAGAAATGATGGCCCGAGCACCGAGTAACCCGAGCACTCCAAACCAAACAAGCATCAGCGGCCCAAAAATTCGACCGATGTAACCGGTGCCAAAGCGCTGCACTGCAAATAGCAAGACCAATACAACCGTGGTTAAAGGTGCTACCCAACCTTGCAAACTCTCATCAAAGGTTGTGAGGCCTTCCATTGCTGACAGCACTGAGATAGAGGGCGTAATCACACCATCACCAAAGAGGAGTGCCCCGCCGATGATTGCGAGCGCACCAAAGAAAGCTAGACGGTAATCAGCACGACGCTGAAGTCCGCGCGGCAACAGCGAGAGCAAGGCAAAAAGTCCGCCTTCCCCACGATTGGTTGCACGCATAACTAGCAACTGGTACTTCGCCACCACCACAATGAAGAGCGCCCAGAAAATCAAGCTAAGTACGCCCATCACGAAGGGGCGATCTGCACTGCCGTGGTGGGCGATCGTTTCCGTCAGGGCGTAAAGCGGGCTCGTTCCAATATCACCAAACACCACCCCAACTGCACCGACTGCTAATGCCATGAAGGAGGCGTGACCTTTGTTCGGTCGGCCAAGTGAAGCATGTGGTTCGGCAGGTAGGGAAACCGAATCAGCGCCAACCGGGGCACCATTCACCCCCGTCGGCACGATGGGTGCTGTGGGGGCGTCATCTTCTGGGCGTACGTTGGATGCGTCGTCTGGCACTTGCGATGCCTCCAAGAAAGAGGCGGGGCAATAGTGTACTTCGGCTGCCAATGAAACAAATCAAGGCATTAGCGGATGTTTGTGGGTTTCACAGTGAATGGAGTCTTGACCTTTGCAGTCACGCCAGTTGCCACATCAACTGCTTCGATCGCTAATCGATACTGGCCCGCAGCCATGGTTGCTGGCAGGCGAACCATACGGGTAATGAAGAGTTCATCAGTGGGAGCAGCCGCTGTATGGGTTGCATCAAACGGACCTTCGCTCCAAACAGAGGATCCGGCCAGGGTCTCAATGCGCAATGAGTATTGAGCATGTGCAGCAACGCGCCCACCGATGCCGGGAACAAACGGCCAATTCATCAATTCAACGTAGACAAGAAATCGGTCTCCTGGATGCAATGAGCCAGCATCAAGAGGTTCAATGTCTCCGAAGGCGCGAACCTTTGAAGCAATGACCGGATTCGCCAGTTTCAATGGAGCAGGGGCAGGAGTTGGCGCGGGAGCGGGTTCTGGTGTTGGTGCAGGAGCAGGCTCTGGTGTTG
>JBIKQN010000393.1:0-2586 GCA_044349615.1 Phycisphaerales bacterium | reverse complement strand
CATGGTGGCGCGAACAAGTTCCTTGGCAGCAATCCACGGCGTGACGCTGCGGAGTTTCCCACCCGTGACCTTGTCCACGAACTTCTTGAAGTCCTCATGACCGCTTTCAATGCCAGGTTGCGGCTTCAAGCTCTCTTGTACTTCTGCAGGCCATTCTGCAGGCCACGTGATGCGCGCTGCGGCCGGCTCATCGACCACTGATGCCCAGCACTGCTCGATCCATGTCACGTTCCATTTCAGGCTTTGACCCTGTGTGTCAGGAATGGATATTCCCACGGCGGCCATGCCTTGCGCCAATCCCTGTCGAAATGATGTTCGTTCCGCAGCGGCCCTGTGTCGTGCGCCTTGCACCCAGATTTCCGTCTTGATGCTGGTAGGGTCCACCTGACTCCACGTGGATTGCAGGACTACTGGTAGCCACACCATGATGTTGCTGAGCTGGATAGTCACAGTGTCACCCTTGCGAAGGCTTGGTGCCCACAGGCTGGCGTCGAACCGCGCTTCCCAGATGCGCGGATCAACACGCTTCAACGGCGGTTCTGGCGGGCGCCCGGAAATGGTGGAAAACGCAGGGGTGCCCGCAGGTGGTGCAACCACCGGTGGCACCACCGGGGCTGGCGCTGGTGGCGCCATCAGCAGGGCGGCAATGGCTGCGCTGGTGAGCATGCTGACACGATACGCGCGTGGGAGGTCAGCGCGTCATGATGTGGTCCGGGCGTCTACAAGACGCGCGGCAACCCGCCGTATATCCATACAGTCAGGGCATTCATAAACTCGACAAGCAGCAGATTGATAGCCACAATCGCTACGAAGCTGGCAACGAACGCACTGGTGGCGGCCCGCCCAACGCCCGCCGCTCCGGGACCGCAGGAAAAACCCTTGTAGCACGAGATCAGCCCGATAGCGCCTCCAAAGCACGCGGCCTTCAGCAGCCCGTTCAGTGGATCAAGGGTCACCAAGAACAGCGATGTGTAATGCCAGTACTCAGTGCTGGGCACGCCGTAGACCTGCGTCAACACGGCCCATGCGCCGAACGCGCCCAACGCATCGCTGTAGACGGTGAGCACCGGGGTCATCACCATGCATGCCACCACACGTGGGCCAACAAGCCGTGCCACGGGATTCGCTCCGGCTGATCGCATGGCATCAAGTTGTTCGGAGATTCGCATGGCGCCAATCTCGGCCGCCATGGCACCGCCCACGCGCCCTGCAACCATCACGGCGGCCAACACTGGACCAATCTGCTTCACCACGTTCGCATTGATGATGCCGCCCATGCGCCGCTCAGCACCGATGGCAGCAAACTGCGTGTAGCCCTCCACGGACAGGATCAGTCCCACCATCAACCCAGTGAGTGCAACCACCGGAATGGAAGCGGTGCCGACTTCCAAGAGCAATGGTGCAAGTTCTCGCCAGTGAAGCGTGGTTCGTGGTGAGCGAATGAGTGCGCCGAGTGCCTGACCAGAAAAGCGCACAAACATCCCGAAGCGGCCGACCGCGTCATGAATACGAGTTCCAATTGCTGAGCCAGGTGTCAACGCGGCCAAGGGCATACGTGCAGTCTATGAATGCACCGCGGGCCCGGCATTTCGGCCGGGCCCGCGGGAAGGTGTCGCATTCAGCACAGCGGCCGTCCGCTGTGTTCAGCAATTAGGGGCATGCGCCCCAAGCGCCGAGGAGGATGCCGAGGTCAGCACCATTCACGATGCCATCGGCATTCAGATCCTGGTCTGCACCGCCCCAGCCACCGAGGAGGATGCCAAGGTCAGCACCCGCAACGGTACGGTCTGCATCGAAGTCTGCAGGGCAAGCACTGCCAGTGCAGTTGGTTGCGCAGGCACCAGCTGCAGTCACGCAGATTGCATCCCACTGCGTCGTGCAGCAGTATGCGTCAAGACCACAGACATACGCGCAGCAGCAACTGTCAGCGCAGAAGCCGTTGCCGTGAGCAACAGCGCAATCGCCAGCATTTGGATCGCCGCAGGTGTAGGTGGGTGCTTCGTAGTTCATCGAGCCCGGGGTGTCTTGGAAGCCAACACCAGTAGGCGGCGTGGAAGCAACACCGATGAACCAGGTGCCGTCTGCTTGCTTAATACCCACGACTGGGCCAGCGTAGCTGTTGACGATGGTTTCGACGTTCTCATCCGATCGGATGAGGACATTGTCGATGCGGTTGGTTCCCGTTGCGGCTCCGGTCGCAGCGATGTTAATGAAACGGAAGATGACCGAATCCTTGTTGCCGGCATTCGGGATGCTCGCGATCGACTTGCTCGCCCACGATGATGCACTGACGAGGGTGTAGGTGTTCAGCACAGTAGTGAAGCTTGCGCCGCCATCGGTGCTCATGTCCACCCGGAAGTCGGCCGGCCCCGTGCCGCTACGGTACTGGGCCCATTCCAGCGTGACGCCGCTGAAGTTGAGGGTCGATGCGGACGCCTCGTAGTAATCGTTCGTCGCCCAAGTGTTGCTGCTGAATGCGTACTCGGACGAACCAGTCTGCCCTGCCGGGGTGGACCAGACGGTAGCAGCCGCAGCGTGCACGCCCTTCAGCGAGCTGCCGGTCGCGTTGGCACCCGAGTCTGCCGC
>JBIKQN010000392.1:0-2590 GCA_044349615.1 Phycisphaerales bacterium | reverse complement strand
AACGAAAGTGAGACGTCGATGCGCGCCACATCACCGAACACTCTTAACCGAATAAAGACAATCACCCAACAGGTATCTGCTCTATCACAAAGTAAGGTGAAGACCGAACACCATGGACCAAACCCTCCCGACCGTACCTGATGGAATCGTAGTCGTGCTGTCTGGTCGACTTGATTCTAAGAACGCGGCAGAAACACTCGCGCTCATTCGAACATCCATAAGCCCGGGTACTAAACGAGTGGTCTTTGATCTGACTGCGCTCGCGTTCATCGCGTCCTCGGGGCTAGGTGTTCTCGTGCAGGCCGCGGGTCTAGCGAAGGCGAACGGCGGAAGCGCGCACCACTTCGGCGCCAGTCCACCTATCGCGCAACTTCTTCGGATTGCGGGACTGAGTGGGATCATTACGCCGTATCAGTTACACCAAGGTTCCACAGGAACGCCGGCTTGAACACCACAGAACACCTCACCGCGTTCCCCGCGATCGCCGTTTTCCTGGCCGGGCTTGCATTTTTCTTTCACGGACTTGACGGAGTGAAGGATTCGCTGAAGGCGATGGCCGGACGCTCGCTGCGGAAGCGGATTGAGCGTTTCACGTCATCGGGTGTACTGGCTGCATTGTGGGGGTTCATCCTCGGAGCACTCGCACAAAGTTCCACGGCGGCGTCATTTATTGTTACTGGCTTCGTCTCAAGTCGACTGCTCACATTCAGACGTGCACTCACCATGGTCGCATGGGCGAATCTGGGAACGGTGGTGCTTCCATTCATCGCATCGCTTGATATCCGCACTGCTATTGCACTAATACTTGGTGTCGGCGGTTTACTGGCAACATTCCGCGCAGGTCGAGAATTCATGCTTCCCGCGTGGCGCGGGCTGTTCATGCTTGGACTGTTGATGATGGGTCTGCAGTTCCTGAAAGATGCCACTGCCACAATTCCCGACGAACCATGGTTCCGCGACTTTGCCACCACTTTGGGTGATTCGCTTGTGTTTGGATTCTTGGTGGGCATTGCATCGCGCTTAGTGATCCAATCGACCTCAGCGATCGTTGTCATCGTGGTTACATTTGTCAACAGCGGCATCCTCACTGAGGGCCAGGCCGCCATGATGGTTCACGGTGCAGGCGTGGGCGTGGGTGTAACCGTGCTACTGATGGGACGTAGTTCACACGGCCTGCCTAGACAAGTTGCGTACTTCCAAGCGATTATCAATTCAACGGCCGGTGCACTCCTGGCCCTTGAGGCGACGACAACCAAACTGACGGGGCTACCGAGCCTCATGGACCTGATCCGGACGTCAATCACATCAGACCCGAGTCGAATGCTCGCCATCGTTTATGTGGTGCAGCAGTCGCTCTGTGTTGCGATCGCAGAAGTTTGTACCAGCCGTTGGCAAGACTGGCTGAATCGACTTAGTCCCCCAACCGATGCGCAGAACCTTGCCATGCCGATGTACATCGACCAGGGCGCTGGCGTTGATTCCACGAGTTTCTTAGACATGATCGCTCGGGAACAATCGCGGATTGTCGATCGGCTACCGGATATTCTGGATTGCGTTCGGTCTGATGGCGAGCGAACCTTGGCGCAGTGCAGCCATCTAGCAGACTCATGCAAAGCGCTTGGCGCCGAGATCCATCACGCACTGAGAGATCTTTCGCAGACGCGACTTGACCGCCTAGATTCCGAGCAGTTACTGGCATTGGACATCAAACAACGCAGTGTTGACCAATTGCTTGCCGAGACCCTGCAATTCGCGCGTGCTTCACTTGAAGAACGCCGAACCAATGATTCTGCACTCAAATCAGATAGCAACGGACTGCTCTTTGCAATGACAGAGGGCCTACACCTTGTGCTCTCGCAGTTGATGGAGTGTGATCGCACTCGGTCTCCGGGTGATATTGCCATGCTGCGAATGATTGTCGGGGATCGCGGCGAGCTGATGGAACAGTTACGTGCGGACATTGCTGCCTCAACATCAAATGGCGCCAGGCCAGGACTGCAATACACGCTCGCACTCTTTGAACGGGCAATGTGGCTGGTAGGGAAGATTGCGCCCAATGCACCAGAAGGAGAGGACAGCGGGCTGGACGACCTCGTTGGATCTTCATCCATTGATGTGAACCCACCTTCACTGCAGAGCGCGTGACTGCAGTTAAACATTTCCCGATGTCGACACTACTTCTAACGACCGACTGAAAAACGCGGCAACTTCCCCGGGAGTTCCAAACAGTTGGCTCTGTAGGGTGCGCGATATGAACTCCAAAGCATATTGCGAGAACATCATGGCAGCTGCGGATATCAAAGTGAATGGCAATCGCCCGTGGGACATTCATGTCCACAACGAAGACACCTATGACCGTGTACTGAGCCAAGGAACGCTTGGTCTTGGCGAGTCCTACATGGATTCATGGTGGGATTGCGACGCGCTTGACGAAATGATGGCGCGCGTCCTACTCGCTGGTGGGGAGAAGGCGATCTCGAAGAATTGGGTCACCACCCTCCATGTCCTGAAGGCAAAGGTGATGAACCTCCAGACACGGCGGGCTGCCAAGGATGTCACCGAGAAACACTATGACATTGGCGACCGGCTG
>JBIKQN010000391.1:0-2592 GCA_044349615.1 Phycisphaerales bacterium | reverse complement strand
AGGAATTCCTGGACCAGTACGTCATCGGCCAAGAGAACGCCAAGCGCGCTCTTTCTGTTGCTGTTCACAACCACTACAAGCGCCTCTCGCAACTTGAGAATGAACAATCACAAGTTGAGCTCGACAAGTCCAACGTTCTGATGATCGGCTCCACCGGCACCGGCAAGACGCTCTTGGCGAAGACGCTTGCTCGCATTCTGAATGTGCCCTTCGCCATCGGCGATGCCACCACGCTCACCGAAGCGGGATACGTGGGTGAGGATGTTGAGAACCTGCTGCTCAAGTTGCTGCAGGCCGCTGATTTTGACCTTGAAAGTGCGCAGCGCGGCATCATCTACATCGATGAAATCGACAAGATTGGCAAGACCAACCACAATGTCTCCATCACCCGAGATGTCAGTGGTGAAGGCGTTCAGCAGAGCCTTCTGAAATTGCTTGAAGGCACCACTGCCAACGTTCCTCCGCAAGGTGGTCGCAAGCATCCGGAACAGCAGTACATTCAGATGGATACCACCAATATCCTGTTCATCTGCGGTGGAAGCTTTGATGGCATTGAAGACATCGTTCGCAAGCGCATTGGGCGCAAGCGCATCGGCTTCTCAGCGGAGTCGCAGGGTGTTGAAGACAAGGTCACTGAGCGCACCGCGCTTGTGGCGCAGGTCACCCCGGATGATGTGCTGGAGTTTGGCATGATCCCTGAACTCGTGGGTCGACTGCCGATCGTCTGCCCGCTGCACCCGCTCTCGCGGGATGCCATGGTGCAGATTCTGACCGAGCCAAAGAATGCGCTGATCAAGCAGTATCAGCACCTCTTCTCCCTCGAAGGCGCACGCCTTGAGTTCAGCCGCGATGCCGTGGATCTGATTGCTGATCGTGCCATCACGCGCAACACCGGCGCACGGGCACTGCGCGCGGTGGTTGATGAGATCATGATTGACCTCATGTACCACCTGCCCGAACTGGACAACACAAACACCGTCTACATGATCGACGCTCACGCGATTGAGCACGGCACTCCTCTGCAGCAGATGAAGCGCCGTGAACGCGAAAGTGCCTGACGAACTTCAGGCATGACCACGCACGACTCCACGCCCCACCGCGACTATGCCGCGCTGCGGTCGTCTGCAGTTGCGATTGCTCACTTGCCATCGCGCGACATGCGGATGGAGGCGTTTGCCGAACTTTGGTGGAACGCGTTCAGCACCCAAGGCGTTAGCTGGGCTGGGTTCTATATCGATTGCCCGACCGAACCCGACAGCCAACGAATGGTGCTCGGCGCCCGGAGACCCGGACCAGCCTGCTCGCCAATTGGTATCCACGGAGCCTGTGGACAGTGCCTTACTGCGGGAAAGGTGTTGGTCGTCCGGGATGTCGCTGATCTTGGGGAGGGCTACATCGCCTGCGATCCCCGCGATCGCAGCGAGTTGGTGGTTCCCTGCTTCGGCCCTGAAGACCGAGTCTGGGGCGTCTTTGACATCGATAGCCACCAGATTGGCTCGTTCAGTACCAGCGATGCCACCGCATGCCAGGACTTGCTTGGGCTTGCTGGGCTGACCATCCCGCCGTCCCGCAGTTGAATCCGATAACAAGTTGCGACGCATCATGCCGCACCTTGCGCGAAACGCCTCGTGCGCGTATCTTCCGCGATCACCCGCTGCATGCCGCACCGGGCTTCTCACCAAGGACTACCCATGTCACGCGTCTGCTATTTCACCGGTGCCCATACCACTTCTGGAAACGTCATCAAGCGCCGCGGTAAGGCGAAGTACCTCGGTGGCGTTGGTATCAAGACCACCTCGGTCAAGAAGCGCACCTTCAAGCCAAATCTGCAGACGGTCGACATCGTGGAAAACGGCGCTGCGAAGCGCGTCCGCGCCTCTGTTCGCGCTATCCGTTCTGGCTTGGTAGTGAAGCCGATGAAGCGCAAGTACACCTACACCCGTGAACTGCGCGAAGCCAAGGCTGCTGGCAAGTAAGCCGTAGCTCACGCGCTCGGTTGCGAGCAACAACATAAAGACACGGGCCGCCCTTCAAAGGCGGCCCGTGTTGCATTGGTGGTTTCAACGCGCAAACAGCTTTGACAATCAACGTGAAGAACATTGTCATTTCATTGACTTCCCCCTAATTGCGCCTATAATCGCTTTGCTTCGCAGCGGGACTACCGACTCACACGCGCCACTAGCAGTGCCATCATGGCACTCCGGCCAATGAGCAAACCCCTGATTCCGCTCTCGAAGTGCTGGATGTTGGACGCCCACAGCACGTCACTAGGGACAAGAAGTCAGTCACTAGGAACTCGATATTGCACGGCGAATCAGCACCAGGCCAAGACATCGCGCAGGGGTACTGAACGAATGAAACGGTTTTCGTGCGTGAAAAATCTCACGTATTGGAACTGCATTGCGTTGCATGGAGTTGAGTTGGCCTGAGTTGAACGATGAACAAACCCGGCGCAGGATGCGCCGAAAGGAAGTGCGTGGCTGGATCGATTGGTAATTCTGACAGAGATCGCGTCTTGGACGCCACGGACCTCGTGGCGCTCATCGGCGAGCATGTGCAATTGCGCCCCAAAGGGCGTGAGCATGTGGGCAT